>NZ_ASSI01000159.1:0-66236 GCF_000466765.1 Burkholderia sp. AU4i
GAAAGCTGCTCGCGCAGCGCGTCGCGGTCCTGGTTCAGCACGTCAGCCGCTCGCGTGGCGGCGCATCGCCTGCGCGGCCCAGTCGGCAGGCACGCGGCCGTCGTCGGCCAGCAGGCGAAGCGCGACCGCGGCGATCCAGCGCGCGTTCGGCGCGCGCGCGCCGGCGGCCGGGCCCGCCGAGTCCGCACCGAGCGCCGCGAAGCGGGCCGGGACGAACGCGCCGATCTGCGCGGCGACGTGCCGCGCATAGCCCGTCACGGCGAGCACCGGCGTGCGGCTGTCGCCGATGCATCGGCGCACATGCGGGACCTGCGGCTCGTCGTGCGGATGCAGCAGGTTCCACCGGTCGGCCGCGTGACCGTCGCGGGCGAGCTGCGTGTAGCTCGGGCAGCTCCAGATCGTCGAATCGACGCGCCATTCGTCGCGCAGCAGATCGGCCGCCTCCTGCACCTGTGCCAGCGTGCTGCCTGCGCCGCACAGCCGGATCCGGGCGGTCGCGCCGGCCGCCGCCCGACGGCCGGCCCGCACCATGCCGCTGAACGCATCGCGGGCCGCGATGGCCGACAGCGGTTTCGCGTCGGGCACGGGCTCGTCGTGGCTCGCGAGGTAGCAGAACCCCGGCTGGCCGGCGACATAAAGCGTGCGCAGCGCGTGGCGCAGGATCGCGATCGCCTCGTGTCCCGAGGCCGGATCGTATGGCGTGCACGCGGGGTTCGCGGCCAGCCAGTGCGGGACGTCGGGCGTCACGCCTTTCGGCCAGGACGATGCGAGCGTTTCGGCATCGTTCACGAAGATCCCGCGGTCGACGGTTTCGATCGACGCCAGCCGCAGCCGGTCGGTCGCGCGTGCATGCAGCAGGTACAGCAGCGGCCGCTCGAACCGCTTGCGCGCATCGAGAAACCGCAGCGGCCACGCGCTGATGCGGCGATGCGTCCCCGCGTCTGCAAACGGCGCACGCGTGTCCGCTCGCACGATCCAGACGTGTTCCGATGTCGCCGCATCGCGTTCGAGGCAATCGGCGGCCGCGCGCATCGCGCCGAGCGGCGACACCGCACGGCCACGCGGCGCGAGACGCTGCGTCAGCAGCCTTTCGAGGCAGGCCACCGCGGCGCGGCGGGTGTCGGGCGTCCGCACGGGCGGACCGGATCGCGCAGTCTGCATGTCCCTCCTTCTGGTATTGGCATGTCGCCGGGGCGTCGGTTCCGGCATATGATTGCAATTGCAACGATTGTAGTTGCAACGACAACCGGAAGACAAGGACCGACATGACTTCGACGCATTCCCTCACGTTCTATACGGCCGACACGCCGAACGGGCACAAGATCGCGATCTACCTGGAGGAGGCCGGGCTCGCGCACGAGCGCGTGCACGTGAACCTGTCCGCCGGCGAGCAGCGCAGCCCGGCGTATCTCGCGATCAACCCGAACGGCAAGATCCCGGCCATCGTCGACCACGACACCGGGCTGACCGTGTTCGAATCCGGTGCGATCCTCAGCTATCTCGCTGCGAAGACGCGCTTTCTGCATCCGGAAACGCTGGCCGAGCGCACGGCGGTGCAGCAATGGCTGCACTTCCAGATCGGCGGGATCGGGCCGATGCTCGGCCAGCTCTGGTGGTTCCTGCATGCATCGAAGACGGTCAATGCGCAAGCGATCGAGCGCTACCGGAACGAAGCGCGGCGCCTCTATGGCGTCGTGAACGGCCGATTGGCGGAATCGGCGTATCTCGCTTCGTCGCGGTACTCGATCGCCGACATCGCCGCGTTCCCGTGGCTGCGCGCGGCGGCCGAGCTCGATCTCGACCTTGCCGGCTACCCGCACGTCGAGCGCTGGCTCGCCGATATCGAGGCGCGGCAAGCCGTTCAGCGGGGCCTGGTCGCATGCCGCGCACCGGCGGCAGCGCGCGCGAACTGACGTCGCATCGCCCGCGCTGAACGGATGGCGCGGGCGCCAGCCGCCGGTCTGCCGGGAAACATTGTTCTCCTTCGTCGTAAACGTCTCGAATGCGTGATATTTGCGCCGCGCGATCCGGTTTAGAGTGGCCGCGAATCGATGACGATGTGTCGTATCGCCGCAGTCCCGGGCCGTACAGATGCACAAGAGGAGCTGGAGACAAATGAGTGAAGGCAGGATTACGCAGGTCGAATCGTTCGGTTTCGAGCGCATTCCCGATGCATCGCGCTATGCACGGCCGATCGATCTGTTCAGGTTGCTGTTCGGCGGCTGCAATACGTTTTCCACATCGGTGCTCGGCAGCTTTCCCGTGCTGGTCGGGCTGTCGTTCAAGGCCGGTGTCTGCGCGATCGTGCTCGGCGTGCTCGCGGGCACCTGCATCCTCGCGCCGATGAGCCTGTTCGGCCCGCGCAACGGCACCAGCGACCCCGTGTCGTCCGGCGCGCATTTCGGCATCCACGGCCGGATCGTCGGCTCGTTCCTCGCGCTGCTCACGTCGATCGCGTTCTTCTCGCTCGCGGTGTGGAGCTCGGGCGACGCGCTCGTCGGCGGCGCGCACAACATGGTCGGCGTGCCGGTCAACGGCTTCACGCTCGGTGCGGCGTACATGGTGTTCGCGGTGCTCGTGCTGATCGTCTGCATCTACGGCTTCCGCTTCATGCTGTGGGTCAACAAGATCGCCGTGTGGGCCGCGAGCGTGCTGTTCGTCGCGGGCCTGTTCGCGTTCGCCGGCCTGTTCGACATGAACTACGCGGGCACGGTGCAGCAGGGCAGCGCGGGCTTCTGGGCCGCGTTCGTCGGCGCGGTGCTGGTTGCGCTGAGCAACCCGGTGTCGTTCGCGTCGACGCTCGGCGACTGGGCCCGCTACATCCCTCGGCACACGCCGAAGCATCGTGTGATGGGTGCCGTGTTCGCCGCGCAGATCGCGACCTTCGTGCCGTTCTTCTTCGGCCTCGCGACCGCGACGATCATCGCGGCGAAGGCGCCCGCATTCATTGCGTCGAACGACTACGTCGGCGGCCTGCTCGCGATCTCGCCGCGCTGGTTCCTGCTGCCGATGTGCCTGATCGCGATCATCGGCGGGATGTCGACCGGCACGACCGCGCTGTACGGTACCGGCCTGGACGTGTCGAGCATGTTCCCGCGCCTCCTGAATCGCGTGCGTGCGACGCTGCTGATCGGCACGATCGCGATCGCGTTCATCTTCGTCGGCCGCTTCTGGTTCAACCTCGTCGAAAGCGTCGCGACGTTCTCGACGCTGATCGATACCTTCAGTTGCCCGTGGATGGCGATCATGGTGATCGGCTACGTGACGCGGCGCGGCCACTATCTCGCCGACGACCTGCAGGTGTTCAACCGCGGGCTGCGCGGCGGCCATTACTGGTTCACGCACGGCTGGAACGTGCGCGCGATGGGCGCGTGGCTGCCGGCCGCGTTCGTCGGGCTGTCGTTCGTGAACCTGCCGGGCCAGTTCGTCGGGCCGCTCGGCCACCTCGCGGGCGGGCTCGACCTGAGCGTGCCGGTATCGCTGGTGATGGGCGGGGTGTTGTATTTCGTGCTGCTGACGTTGTACCCGGAACCGGACGGCGTGTACGGCCCGCACGGGCGCCGCTTCGTGCGCGGCGGCACGCAGGCGGCGCGCGGCAACGGCGCGCCGGCGATCCAGCCGAAGGGATATTGAGCGGCGCGTGGTGCGTCGCTGCGCAGATGACGATGCCGCCGCGCGGGAGCGCCGCCGACGGTATCGTCGTTTCCGGGCGTGTGATCGCGACAGGAGGGGGCCGTAACTTCCACGTGCCGCCGCCGCAACGAAAAACGCCTGCCGGGCTGGCAGGCGCGTGCCGGTTTCGATGCGTGTCAGTGGAACGTGCTGCCCGCGAGCATCCCGCCGTCGACGATGAATTCCGACCCCGTGCAGTACGCGGATTCGTCGGACGCAAGGAACAGCACGAGGCTGGCGACTTCCTCGGGCTTGCCGATGCGCGCGATCGGCAGGCCGCTGTAGATCGACGACGGATCGAAATCCGCGAACTCGGGCGGGCGCGCCATCACGGTATCGATGCCTCCCGGGTGCACCGAGTTCACGCGAATGCCGTAGCGGCCGAATTCGAGCGCGGCGGCCTTCGTCATTCCGCGTACCGCGAACTTGCTGGACACGTACGCGCTGCCGCCCGCGACGCCTTCCATCCCGGCCGTCGACGACACGTTGACGATCGAGCCGCCGCCGGCTTCCTTCAGCGCGGCCACGGCCGATTTCATGCCGAGCCAGCAGCCGACCTGGTTCACGTCGATCACCTTGCGATAGTCGTCGAGCGAACACGCTTCGATCGGCACGAGCTTCAGGATGGCCGCGTTATTCACGAGAATGTCGAGCCGGCCGAAATGCGCGAGCGTTGCGTCGACGGCAGCGTGCCACCCGGCCTCGCTCGTCACGTCGAGATGCTGGAATCGGGCGGCGTCGCCGAGTTCGGCCGCGACACGCCGGCCGGCGTCGTCCAGCACGTCGGCGATCACCACGCGTGCGCCTTCGGCAACGAACCGGCGCGCTTCCGCTTCGCCCTGGCCGCGCGCAGCGCCCGTGATCAGCGCCACCTTGCCTTCGAGTCGTTTCATGCTGCTTGCTCCTGTTGAGTGTAGGGGGCGCGCGGGTCCGCTCATGCGGAGGCGGCCGCCGCGTCGACGATGCGAACCGGATCCGTGCCGTCACCGGTGTGTGATTCGGCGATGCCGCGCGCGATCATGTCGCGCATGCCGGCGCCTTCGATGACTTCGACGCGCACGCCGGGGTCGTCGGGGTCGTCGAGATACGCGACGCGCGTGGCCGGGTTGCCGGCTTCGAACACGACGCGCAAGCCGCGTGCGGTGAACCGTGCGATCGCCGCATCGAGATCGTCGACGACCCACGCGACGTGATGCAGCCCGACGAGCGCTTGCCCGTGCGCATCGCGGTATGGCGACGACGTGTCGTTCGTCACGTGAATCAGTTCGATCTGCAGATTGCCGCGATACGCGAGCCCGACGTTCATCGTGACCGACACCGGCTCGCCGAGATGATGGCCGTCGAGGCGTACGTTGCGGAAAACGGTCCACGGGCCGATGCCGTGGCGTTCGCGCCAGCGCGCGATGCTGCGGTCGAGATCGGCGACCACGTAGCCGATCTGGTCGATGGGGCCGAGGACTGGGTCGTTCATGGCGTCTCCGTGACGGACGCCCGTGAGCGTGCCGTGCGATGAATGACGGCCATGATCGCAACAAAGCACGCGCGGCGTGCCGTCCGAATGGATGAGTGGGCGCGCGACCTCCAGCGTGACGGGGGCGCGCCGCCGCGACGACGCCGGTGCGTGAAGCGGAAAGGAGAGGGAGCTTGCCGCCGTGCGACCTGCTAGTTACCGCGCGTTCGGCCCCTTGACTGTCAGCCGGCACACGGTCGCGAGCGCGAGCAGGTTCGGGTCGCGTTCACGCCGGTGCAGGAAGCTCAGGCCGATTGTTTGGCGGATCGTGGGCCCCGCGAGCGGTACGAGCGCGATCTTGTGCGCGAACAGGTCGCGCACGCGGCCGGGCAGCAGCGAGCAGCCGACGCCGCCCGACACGAGGTTGATCAGCGAGAAGATGTCGCCCACCCGCATCGCGACGTTCGGCGTGACGCCGGCCGCGCGAAACGCTTCCGTGAAGCCGTGATGCGTCGCAAAACCTTCGCCGAGCGACACGAACGGCGCGTCGTCGCAGGTGCGAAGATCGATTGCGTCATGCTGCGCGTACGGCGAGCCGACCGGCGCGGCGAAGAACATCTCGTCCTCGAACAACGCGATCGATTCGATCTCGGCGTCCGGTTCGGGCAGCGCCATCAGCGTCGCGTCGATCGCGCCCTGCCGGAGCTTGTCGAGCAGGTCGGCGTTCGAGCCGAGCACCAGCTCGGCCTGCAGCTCGGGGCGGCGTTCCTTCAGCGCGATCACGACTTCCGGAACCGTGCGGATCGTCAACGAATAGAGCGAACCGATCTTCAACTGGCCGGCACCGTAGCCGGCCGCCTCGCGCGTCGAGCGGATCCCGTCCGTCATCGTCTTGAGTACTTCGCCGGCGACTTCCGCTAGCACCTGCGCGGCATCGGTCGGAATCAGGTTCCGCCCCTCGTGGCGGAACAGCGCGCAATGCATCCCTTCCTCGAGCGTGTGCAGCGCGCGGTGCACGCTGACGGTACTGACGCCCAGCGCCTCGGCGGCCTTCGCGAGGCTGCCGGCTTCCATGAAGGCAAGCAGCACCTCGAGCTTGCGGAACGTGATCTCTTCGTTGATGCGGTTGCGCATGGTGCGGACGACGGGAAGGGCGGCCGACGATTCTGCCGCAGAACCGGAGCCGCAACAATGCGCGAATTTCCGGGGTTTTCGTGTGGCGGAGCCCGGCGGGGGAACGTTTAATCTCCGGCTAATCGTCTGCCGCGGTCCTTAATTGATGCGGGTTTTCGGCGTCCCTATGATCGTTTCACGCCGATCGTGTGCGCGGGCCGCGAGGTTCCGATGATGCGAGCCCGTGCCTCACCGGCCGGCGATACGAACAGCCGGTTCGCCTTTACGTGCCACGGAACGCGGCACGCATGCGGTTCGGCGCCATGAGACTGCAGGAGACAAGCATGCGCGACTCACGTCGGAACTCGCGGCATCGGCAGGTGGTTGCCGCTGTCGTCGGCAACACCCTCGAGTGGTACGACTTCATCGTCTACGGATTCTTCTCCGGCATCATCGCGCGGCTGTTCTTTCCCGCCGGGAGCCAGTACGCGTCGCTGCTGATGTCGCTTGCGACCTTCGGGGTGGGCTTCTTCATGCGCCCGGTGGGCGGCGTCCTGCTCGGGCTCTATGCGGACCGCCAAGGCCGCAAGGCCGCGATGCAGCTCATCATCTTCCTGATGACGCTGTCGATCGCGCTCATCACGTTCGCGCCGTCGTACGCGACGATCGGCCCGGCGGCACCTGTCCTGATCGTCGTCGCGCGCTTGCTGCAGGGTTTCGCCACCGGCGGCGAATACGCGAGCGCGACCGCGTTCCTCGTGGAAAGCGCGCCGGAGAACCGGCGCGGGCTGTACGGATCGTGGCAACTGATCGGCCAGTGTCTCGCGGTGTTCTCGGGCGCGGCGATGGGCGCGTGGGCCACGCAGTCGCTGTCGGAGGCGGCGCTGCATAGCTGGGGCTGGCGCGTGCCGTTTGCGCTCGGGCTGCTGATCGGGCCGGTCGGCCTGTGGATCCGCCGGCACATGGAGGAGACGGAGGCGTTCCTCGACGCGAGCAAGTCGACGGTCGAGCCGCCGGCGAGCGTGTCGCGCGTGCTGCGCGACAACCTGCGCGGCGTGCTGGTGTCGATGGGGCAGACGATCACCGGCACGGCCGTGTTCTACGTGATGCTCGTCAATCTGCCGACGTTCGCGCACAAGACCTTCGGGTTGCCGCTCGACCAGGTCTTCAAGGTGCAGATGGTGGCGGTCGCGCTGCTGACGGTGACGATTCCGGTTGCGGCGCTCGTATCCGACCGCATCGGCCGGCGGCCCGTGCTGATCGCCGGCATGCTGGCGATGCTGACGCTCACCTATCCGCTGTTCTCGTGGCTGGCCGCCGCCCCGAGCATCGAGCGCCTGCTGGTGATGCAGCTGGCGATCTGCACGATCATCGGCATCTGTTACGGCCCTGCGCCTACCGCGCTCGCCGAACAGTTCGCGACGCGCTCGCGTTCGACCGGCATCGCGCTCGCGTACAACGTCGCGGTGATGATCTTCGGCGGCTTCGCGCCGTTCATCGTCACGTGGCTGACGCACGTGAGCGGGTCGCCCGTCGCGCCCGCCTGGTACGTGCTGTTCGCGGCATCGTTTGGACTGCTTTCCAGTGTGTTCATGCACGACGGTGCGCCGTGCGTGCTCGCGCGCCGGCAATTTCAGGGTGAACCGCTGAGCGTCAAGTAGCAACGGGCGGCTGCCGCCGCCGGCTTCCGGCGCGCAGGCGAGCGCTGTCCGATCGGAATGCCGTCGTCGAGCGTATCGACGCATTCGTCTCCGCGCCGTCGCAAGCCGCTATGATGGCGGCACACAAGGTCGGCGGGGGGAATGGCGAATGCTTTCGAGGTTGAAGAAACTGCTCGGTGGCGGCAGGGCACGCGCGGCCGTTATGTCTCAATTCGACCAACAGGCCGCGCGGTCGGTCGACGCGCCGGTGCAGCCGCGTCATGTGCTGTGCTTTCTCGGCAGGGATCGGGAACTGCAGCCCCTGCGCGATGCGGCGAACGCGGCGATTGCGGAATTCGCGACGGGGTTCGGCGTCGATGACGCGTATTCCGCCGCCGAGCCGGACGAGCGGATGAGCCGTTCGTTCGAGGTCTGCCGCGACCGCGTCGCGGCGGATGCCTGGACGCCGGCCGACGAAGAAGCCGTCGGCACGCATCAGTCGGTGTTGTATGTGCTCGGCCCGCGCATGACGCGGGAGAATGCCGTGCGTGCGTCGATCGGCGCGCTGTTCCTGGTCGACCGGCTGATCGACGCCGGTGCGGTGGCGGTCAAGGGTGAAAGCGCGGGCGTGGCGCACGGGCTGCACCGGTGGCGGGAGCTGATCCGGATGGGAGCGGTCGCGACCGACGCCGACGACGCGCTCGCGCAGAACCGGGTGTGCCGGCTGGCGTTCGCGTTGCGCCCGCTGGCGTCGGACGGTTACTTCGAAAGTGTGGGTTTTCATCTGGCCGGTCTGCCGGACGTGCAGGTGCCGCGCTTGCGCGGAAGCGATCGCGACGCGGTCGTCATCATCGATAGCGTTGCCGACGCGATCGCGCGGCACGGGATCGATGCGGCGTTGCAGGCGCACGATGCATCCCTGATCGACGACAGGTCTCACGACACAGACGACTTCAAGTTCAATCCTTACGGGATCGTCCGGCTGTCGACGTGAAGGCCGATGGCGCCTCCGCGTCTGATCAGTCCCGGGCCGGACGCCATGAGCCGGAGTCGGGCATCGCGGCGACCGATCGGGTGCGGCGTCAGGGTAGGTATCGGTTCCGCCGATAATCAGCATCGCGGGCGGCGGCCTACCGCGGCCGTCGCCCGGTCGTTACGCTTGGGCGATCATCCACTCTGTCCGGAAGGTCGCCATGTCCCGGCTCGATTACAAGTTGCTCGGCCCCTGTCTGCTCGCGATCGCGCTCGACGCGATGGGATTCGGGCTCGTTTATCCGATGATGTCCGCGATCTTCAGCGATCCGCACGCGGGCATCCTGCCGGCCGACGCCGGCGCGCACGCGCGCAATTTCTACCTCGGTCTCGGCTACGGGATCTATCCGTTGTGCATGTTCTTCGGCTCGTCGCTGATGGGCGAGCTGTCCGATCGCTACGGCCGCCGCAAGATCCTGCTGCTGTGCGTGACCGGCCTCGCGGCCGGCTACGCGATGATGGCGGCCGGTGCGTGGCATGCGAGCGTCGCGCTGCTGCTGACCGGCCGCGGGCTCACCGGGCTGATGGCCGGCTGCCAGGGTATCGCGCAGGCGGCGATCACCGACCTGAGCACGCCGGAAAACAAGGCGTACAACATGAGCATCATGTCGCTCGCCTTCAGCGCGGGCGTGATCGTCGGCCCGGTGCTCGGCGGCGTCACGTCCGACCGCACGATTTCGCCGCTGTTCGACTACGGCACACCGTTCGTGCTCGTCGCCGGGTTGTCGCTGATCGGCGCGTTCTGGACCTGGGCGTCGTATCGCAACTCGGCCGTGCCGCGCGGCGACACGCGTATCGATCCGCTGCTGCCGCTGCGCATCATCGGGGAGGCCGCGCGCCAGCGCAACGTCGCGTTCCTGTCGGTGGTGTTCTTCCTGATGCAGGTCGGCTACGGGCTCTACCTGCAGACCATCATGCTGCTGCTGCAGGCGAAGTTCGGCTACACGAGCGCGCGGCTCGGGCTGTTCAGCGGCGTGATCGGCCTCTGCTTCGTGTTCGGCCTGCTGTTCGTCGTGCGGCTGATGCTGCGCGTATGGCGCGTGGTCGACATCGCGAAGACGGGCCTCCTCGTCGCGGGCGTCGGCCAGGTCCTGTCCGCGCTGTTCCCGCACGAGCCGGTGCTGTGGGCGCTCGCGATGGTCGTCGGCTGCTTCGACATGGTCGCTTATACGACGATGTACACGGCGTTCTCCGACGCGGTCAGCGAGGACCGGCAAGGCTGGGCACTCGGCGTCGCGGGCTCGGTGATGGCCGTCGCGTGGGTCGTCACGGGGGCGCTCACGAACCTGCTGCCGGTGTTCGGCGAGATCGGCCTGCTGCTGATCGGCGGCGCGGGCTTCCTGCTCAGCTTCGCGATGATGGTCGCGTATGGCCGCACGCAGCCGGGTGCGCGAACGGCCGCGCTGTCGTAGGCGGCAGGCACGTTGGCCCGATCCTGTCGGACGTTGTCCCGCGCGCGGCTGTCGCGCACGGCCGCGGGGCCCGACACTGGCGCCTCGCGGCCGGGAAACGTCCGGGCCGCGTCCGGCGACGCCGGCTGGCCCGGCGCGCCGTTCCTTCGATACGCCAACCGAGAGAGCGACCCATGCAACATCCGACCATCCGTACCCTGGCGGGCGCGACCGCGCCGACGTCGATCGCCGCCGCCCGCACCGCGCTGCTGGTGATCGATTTCCAGAACGAATACGTCAACGGCCGGCTGCCGATTCCCGAGGGACCGCGCGCGCTGGGCAATGCGCAGCGCGTGATCGCGTTCGCCGATCGCGCGGGCATTCCGGTGTTTCACGTTCAGCACGTCGATTCGCCCGACAGCCCGATCTTCGCGGACGGCAGCGACGGCTTCCGCTTTCATGCGAGCCTGCAGCCGGCGCCGCATCACGCGGTCGTGAAGAAAACCTCGGTGAGCGTGTTCCCGACGACGGACATCGATGCACGCCTGAAGGCGGCCGGTATCGACACGCTGATCGTCACGGGCCTGATGACGCATGCCTGCGTGGCCGGCGCGGCACGCGATGCGGTGCCGCTCGGCTACGCGGTGATCGTCGTCGACGATGCCTGCGCGACGCGCGACCTCGACATCGCGGAGGGCGGCACGGTATCGCACCGCGACCTCCATCGCGCGACGCTGGCTGCGCTGTCGGACACGTTCGGCGACGTGCTGACGACCGAGCAGGTGCTGGCGCTCGGCGTCGCCTGACGGCCGCCGGGTTCGTGCTTCAGTCGGCCCAGCCCGGCGCCGCGTACACGACTTCGCCGCGGAAGCACGTCTCGATCACGCGGGTTTGCGCGAACGTCTCGACGGGATGGGCGAACGGATTGCGATCGAGGATCGCGAAGCTCGCGTCCTTGCCCGCCTCGAGCGAACCCGTGCAGTCGTCGAAGCGCAGCGCATACGCGGTGTTCACCGTATAGGCCTCGAGCATCGTGAGCAGGTCGAGGCGTTCGTGCGGATTCCACGGCGGGCTGTCGGGCTGGTCGATCAGCAGGTGCGTGACGCCCGTCTGGATGATCTGCATCGGGTCCATCGTGCTGACCGACCAGTCGGAGCCGGCCGCGAGCATCGCGCCGGCGTTGCGCAGGCTGCGGAACGGATAGTTGCGCGCGGTGCGTTCGGCGCCGAGCAGGTCGCGATAGAGCTGCTGCTGCTCTTCGCGTGCGGCCGTCCACAGCGTCTGCACGCTGGCGATCGCGCCGAGCCGGTTGAAGCGGCTCATGTCGGCCGGATCGACGAGCTGCAGGTGCGCGAGCTGCGCGCGGCGGTCGCGCATGCCGTTGCGGATCTGGACATATTCGAGCGCGTCGAGCGTCATGCGCACCGCGCGGTCGGCGAGCGTGTGGAAGTGCAGGTCGAAGCCGGCGGAATCGGCGAGCAGGCAGATCTCGTTCAGCGCGTCCTGGCTCCACAGCGCGAGGCCGCAGTCGTCGGTGCCGGCGTACGGCTCGAGCAGCGCGGCGGTTTTCGATTCGGGCACGCCGTCGACGAAGATCTTCACCGTATGCAGGCGCAGGTTGTCGCATTCGTACGCGCGACGCCATGCGGCGAAGCGCTCGACCTGCTCGCGCGGATCGCGGCGCGGGTTCGCATAGAGGCCCGCGCTCATGTACGCCTTCAGCGTGCCCGCGCGCTGCGCGTCGGCATACGCCTTGAGTTCGGCCTCCTCGACGCGTGCGTCGAACCAGCCGGTGATGCCGTAGCCGTGCGCCATCGCGTGCGCTTTCGCGAGCGACTTCGGGTAGCCGGCCGGGCTCAGTTGCGGAATGAGCGGGCAGACGCGATAGAACGCCGCTTCGTGCACGACACCGTTCGGCGCGCCGGACGCATCGCGTTCGTAAACGCCGCCGGCCGGGTCGGGCGTGTCGGCGTGGATGCCGGCCGCTTCGAGGCCCTTCGTGTTGAGGCAGCCGCTGTGCACGTCGAAGCCGACCACGAGCAGCGGCCGGTCGGGCACGACCCGGTCGAGCAGTTCGCGGGTCGGATACCCGCCGAATGCGGCCAGGTTGGCGCCGCCGAGATAGACCCACGGCTCGTTCGGCGTCGCATCGGCGCAGGCGCGGATGCGCTGCAGGATCGTGTCGGGATCGTTGATGCCGGACAGGTCGAAGTCGCCGAGGATCTGGTGGCCTTCGAGTGGGTGCACGTGGCCGTCGATGAGGCCCGGCAGCATCAGCCTGCCGGCCAGGTCGACGGTGCGCGTCGCGGGGCCGATGAGCGGACGGATATCGTCGTCGCGGCCGACCGCGACGATCTTGCCGTCCCGGGTGGCGAGCGCCTGCGCGAAGCGGCGCTGCGCGTCGCCGGTATAAAGCAGGCCGTTCAGGTAGGCGGTGTCGGCGTATTGCATGTGTCTTCTCCGGATGGGGCTGTTCGACGGGCGCACGTGTCCCGCGGGCGGGCCGCGGGGCTCGTCCGGTCGCGTGAACCCGGTCGGGTTGAATGGGACGGGGGCGGTTATGTGCCGGTGCTGCGCGGCAGGCGCCGCGATGCGTCACGGTGAAGGCCGGCCGCCGCCGGGGCGTCATGCCGATCCCGCTGCCGGGCCTGAAGCGGCAGCTCGATGGGCGACGCGCGCGCGGCCGTGCGGGCCGGCGTCCATCCGGTATTCGGCATTCGGTGTCTCCGTGGCATCCGACGCGTTCCCGTCGTCGGGTGAGTCAGATACTAGGAGCGGGGCGGCCGGCTGTCTGTCATCGTTTTTAGGACAACCCGCGACAAAGGCGGCGGGGGGGCGGCAGGGGCGGCGGGTGTGGCCGGAATGCGGAGGCCTCGTCTAGCGCCCGCTGTCTGCCGGCGGTTCTTCCTCGGTCACGCACCACGCGAACAGCCCGGCCCGGTTCGCCACGCCGAGTTTCGCGAGCGCGCGCCCGAGATAGGTGCGCACGCTGCTCGGCTTGAGCGCGAGCGTGTCGGCGATCCGGGGGACGGGCCGGCCTTGCAGCACCGCGCGGCACACGAGCCGTTCGCGCTGCGACAGCGTTGCGCCGCTGGCCGACAGGCGCTGTTCGAACCGCTGCAGCAGCGCGCCGTCGTCCGAGCGGGGCGTCAGGCGGGCGAGCCGCGCGTGCTGGATCAGCAGCGGCAGCACGAAATCGCCGAGCTGGCGCAGCAGTGCCAGTTCGGCCAGCGTATAGGACGGCTGGCCGCGCCGGCGGAACAGCGAGAACGCATAGACATAGTCGCGCTCGCTGCCGAGCAGCGTGCAGTCTTCGCCGAGTTCGCCGAGCGCGAACTGGCGGCCGTATTCGGTTGCCATGTCGACGTCCTCGTTGCACGAGAACACGAGCTGCGAATCGGTAGCGCGCTCGATGTGCGGGAGCAGCGTGTCGTTGCGCCAGTCGCCCTGTGTATATAGATCGAGTGCGTGGCGCGTGCCGTCGGGATCGTCGCCACCGGCGAAGAACAGCACGTCGACGCTGTCGACCGAATGCGACGGCGCGTCACGCCGGTAGCGCGTCGCGACGCTGTAATGGGACTGCGGATCGACGGTTTCGCGCAGCCATGCCCAAAGCCGGGCGGGAAACTGCGGACTGCCGAGGCTGGCGACCAGGTCGCCTGCATTGCTGAGGGAAATATGGGCGGGGCTCATCGTTGACATCGTCTTCGCGAACGGCCGCCCGTACCGGCCGTGTTTCGCGTGCGACGGCGAGCCGGCGGCGAGGCGGCCGGCGGTGCGGTCATGCGGGACGGAGGCCGGCGCGGCGGCGAAGCTCGATTGTAGGGGACTTCGCCGCTGCGAGGCAGTCGCGCTTGCCCGGCGGGCGGCCGATCGTCCGTCGACGGGCGGCGTGCATCGTTGCGCGCCGCGTGACGGCCCCGCGCGTCAGAACATCGTGTTCGCGTTCGCGGACGTTTCGGGTACCGGCTGGATCACGTCCCAGTGTTCGACGATCTTGCCGTCCTTCACGCGGAAGATGTCGACGACGGCCTCGCCGCGGTCGCCCGGGCGCTCGGTCGCGTGCACGTGCAGGTAGACGAGATCGCCGTCGGTTGCGCTGCGCACGATGCGCGCACGCGACGCCGGGTTCTTCTGGAAGGCGCCGACGAAGTACGACACGAACGGCTTCTTGCCGTCCGGTACGTGCGGGTTGTGCTGCTTGTAGTCGTCCGCGACGGCGGCGGCGGCCTCGACCGCTTCGTGCTTGTTGAAGAAGCGGTCGTAGAACGTCAGCACGAGCTGGCGGTTGGCTTCCTCGGCGGCCAGGTTGCGCGTGGCCGGGCCGGCGGCCAGCGCGGCCGTCGACGCGGCCAGCAGGGCGAGCGCGGCAACGGCGCGAACGGGAGAGCGGAGCGATGACATGTAGCGGGTTCCTTGTCTGACGAAGCGTGGGTTGGCGCGCGATGCGCGACGGCGGGTCGGGTCGGCCATGATGATCGTCGGGCGACGGTTGGGGATGTACGTGCGCTGTCGACGCGGGGGATTCACCGCCCGGTTCGTATCGTCGAGATACGGAGTGGCGAGGCGGCGCGTCGTCGTCATGCTTCGTTGAACTGGCGAATCCGCGCGGCTGCCGGGCCGCTCGAATGGTACAGTTGCCGCGAACCCGTCACAAGAAGTCAGCGCGGTGTGAACAGGTCACACCGCGCTGACCATGCGTTGCCCTTGAAAGAGAATCCCGTCATGCCGTTCCCGCCCGCCGACGAAACCGTCGAACTCGATCAGCCCTGCCCGATCCGCGATGTGCTCGACCGCATCGGCGACCAGTGGAGCCTGCTCGTGCTCGAAGCGCTGTCCGGTGGGACGATGCGTTTCAACGAACTCGCCCGCGCGATCGGCGACGTGTCGAAGCAGATGCTGTCACGCACGCTCAAGCGGCTCGAACAGGACGGCTTCGTCAGTCGCACGCTGTTCGCCGAAGTGCCGCCGCGCGTCGAATATGCGCTGACCGACCTCGGGCGGTCGTTCCTGACGCCGATGCAGGCGATGATCCGGTGGGCGGACGAACATCATCACGCGATCTGCGCCGCGCGGCGCCGTGCACGGGAGATGGACGGCGGCGGGCGCTGAGCAGGGCGTATGCGCTGTTTTGTCGATGGACGGTGGGCTGCGGCTTGAGTGCGATGCGACGAGGCATGCCGCGACTGCACGTGCATTGGCGCTTGTGATTTCGTTATCCGAATGATCTCGGCGGGGCGGGCAGGCATCGCGGATGTTTCAATGTGCTCCGTTCGTCCCGAATGCGGGAATGCACTGGCGATGTATCGCTTGCGGGGTGCACGCCGAGGCGACTGCAATGGCGGTCTTTCGCTGTATGGTGCGTGAGAGGTGCGGCGGGGGGCTGGCCGAGCCGGGATGGCGCACCCCAGACCGGCGGGCATATCGGCGGTCGAGGGTGCCTGATCCGATGGACACCTGGGCGCATGCGTGGGGGGGCGAGGTCGGGCAGGCCGCGCGGGGGCGCCTGCCAGGCATCATGATGTCGAGGCTGAATGGCGCGGGTTCGTCGCGCCGCCTGGTTCCGGGGCTGCCCTCGGCCGAGTGCGGGGTGCCGCTCGTCTGCCTATCGCCATGTGCCGTCGACGTAGATCCACACCTGTCCCTGGCGGCGCCAGTAGCCGGGCACCCATCGACGCCCGGGGCGCCGTGCGACCCAGCGGCCGGGCACCCATATATAGCGGCCTCGCTGCCAGCGCCAGTAACCGTCCGTCCATATATAGCCGTGCGGCCGTGGCGGCGGCGGGCGGCGATCGTGTCTCGCGGCCGGCGGCGCGAAGCCCGGGCGGTCCGCATAGGGCGGCCTGCCGGGCACTCGGTTCGGGCCGGGCGGCCGATATCCGGGCGGCGGGGGCGGCACGGGCTGGGCCGAGGCGGCACGGAGCCAGCCGCCGGTGCCGACGAAGGCGGCGGTCAATCCGATGGCGCGCAACCAGGAGCGTCGATTCATGGCGTGTCCTGTTCAGTGTTCGAGGCTGCCTTACATTAGCCGGCCGGTCCGCCGGGCGGGTTACGCGCGCGGTCAAGGCTGTTACCGTGTGTCACGGCCGGCGGGCGAACCGCCAGCGGGCGGAGGCCGGTCTCCCTGTTTTTTCTGCGGCTGACGACGGATGTTGCCCGCGCTGTACGAATGTCGCGATCTGTTTACCGGCTGACGGATGTGTTTTAGGCGCTCGGAGCCCGAAATTCGAGATCGGATCGGGTAAAATTTGCCGATTTCGGGGTGCCGCACCGAATCCGTTTGTTGTTTCTATGCAACCGTCAAGACGATGACATGAAAGAATGGTGCGATGAAAGCCTTCAAAAAGCCCCCGTCAAGAAGTCAAAAACAAACGTCAAAACAAATACTTATAACTCGGCCCCACTTTCATTATTTCTAGTTCTGGAAAAGCTTATTTCTTTATTTGCGGATCGCTCCCCTAGGGTACACCCCTAAACTCACGGTTCCCAAACGGGCAACTATCCGGGCGCGGCCAGCAGGATCGATGGCGCTCCCGGGCGGTTGCAGACCGTTTATGAACAAGGTCGCGAGACCTGCCTCTTTTTAGAAGGGAGCTCCACGAATGAACAAGACTCTGATCGTTGCAGCAGCTGCAGCATCGTTCGCAACCGTCGCTCACGCGCAAAGCAGCGTCACGCTGTACGGCGTGCTGGACGCAGGCATCACCTACACGAGCAACGTCCAGCCGGCACTGGGCCAAGCTGGCAAGTCGCGTTGGGCGATGGGTTCGGGCATTGACCAGAGCCGTTTCGGCCTGCGTGGCTCGGAAGACCTGGGTGGCGGCCTGAAGGCAATCTTCACGTTGGAAAGCGGCTTCAACATCGGTAACGGCAAGTTCGCGAACGGCAACGGCGGCATGTTCAACCGTCAAGCTTTCGTCGGCCTGTCGAGCCAGTACGGCACGGTTACGCTGGGTAAGCAGTACGACGCAACGCAAGACTACCTGGCACCGCTGACGGCAACGGGCTCGTGGGGCGGCACGTACTTCGCGCACCCGCTGAACCTTGACCGTCTGAGCACGAACGGCGACGTCGCACAGAACAACACGATCAAGTTCACGAGCGCAAACTACGCTGGCCTGCAATTCGGCGGCACGTACTCGTTCTCGAACAACACGAACTTCGGCAACAACCGTGCATACAGCGCGGGTGCTGCATACCAGTTCCAAGGCCTGAAGCTGGCAGCAGCTTACTCGCAAGCGAACCTGGGTGACGGTACGAACGCAAACGGCGCAACGTCGTCGGCGATCGGTGGCATCGCTAGCCAAGGCCGCGTCCGCACGTACGGTGCTGCTGCTGGTTATGCATTCGGTCCGGCACAAGTCGGCGCAGCATGGACGCAAGCGCGCCTCGACAACAATGCAGTTGGTAGCCTGGGTTCGGTCCGCACCGACAACTACGAAGTCAACGCAAAGTACAACCTGACGCCGGCTCTCGGCCTGGGTGCTGCTTACACGTACACGAACGCGAAGATCAACAACGGCAGCACGCACTGGAACCAGTTCGGCCTGCAAGCTGACTACGCACTGTCGAAGCGCACGGATGTCTACGCTCAAGCTGTGTACCAGCGTGCAGCGAAGAACGGCGTTGGCGCATCGATCTACAACGGCGACAGCTTCAGCAACAACCTGCCGAGCTCGTCGATCAACCAAACCGCAGCAACGGTTGGTCTGCGTCACCGCTTCTAAGCGTGACGGCGGGGTAACCCGCTTCGCAGCATCGAAAAAGGCGCCTTCGGGCGCCTTTTTTTCGTCTGTGGAACGAGATGTCGGCGATTGGCATCGTCCGGATGCAAAAAAGCGAGGCCCGTGCCTCGCTTTTCTCGTTGTGCGCCGTTGCGGGGCAATACCCGCTGCATACGGCTCAGCGCGTGTATTCGCCGTTGGCTTCCGGCTGGAACACGATCGCGGCGACCTTCATCAGCTTTTCGGCACCGCTCGGCTGCATCACCTTGACCATCTGGCCGCGTTGGGTGCCCAGCAGTGCCATACCGACGGGCGAGAAGACGTTCAGGCGGCCCAGTTCGAGATTGGCGGCGTCCGGATAAACAATCGTCCAGGTGGCCTGTTCCTGGGACGCTTCGTCAAGCAGCGTGATTTGCGAATTCATCGTGACGACGTTCGCCTTGATGGCATCGGGCTGGACGATGTCGGCGCGCTCGAGCAGCGTGTCGAGCATCGTCTGGAAGCGCGGGTTGTGTTCGGCGTGCTTCTCGAGGCGGGCAACGTCGAGTTCGGTCAACTGGTAAAGGCGTTGTTTCATGGCTGTTCTCCAAATGATCGGCAGGGGCAGGCGTGGCGTGCCTGTGAGGATCGCCCGGAGCCTGTCTGACCTGGCTCCGGGAGGAGGCCGAGCCGTCAGATCAGGCGCCGGGCAGGGGCGAGCGGCGCCTGGGCCGTGCGTCGAGCGAGGGGATGCGCCGGATGGCCGGCGCGCGCGCGCACGCCGGCCGGGCCGGACGGCGAAACCGAAAGAGGCGTGAGCGCGTACATGGTGGATGGAATATCGACTGGCGAATAAAACCTTACGATTCTACAACACAACCTTCGGTAAATGTGATGTGGTCGTCGGCAGTTCGTCAGCGATTGTTGTGCTGCTGAAGCAAGTTGCCGCGATATCGCCCGAAAACGATCGGCTATTTTTGTCGAAATCGCAACGCTGTTTGTTCAAACTAAGGGTTTCCCCTTGGGAATGCGAGAGCTACACTGCATTCAATCGCTTCAGACAGTCCTGCCGAGGCGATGTCATAAGAGAACATATTCCGGAGGTAAATCATGAAGTCGATCATCTACGCAGCCATCGCCGCATCCGTCCTTGCCGCCCCGATCGCATCGTTTGCACAGTCCGAGCAGGGTTTGACCCGCGACCAGGTCAAGGCCGAGCTCATGCAACTCGAACAGAACGGCTACAAGCCGCTGGCGAGCGATTCGCAGTATCCGGACAACATCCAGGCCGCCGAACAACGCATTCAACCGAACCAGCCGATGCTCGCGCAAGCCGATACGAGCGGCTACGGTGCCGTGGCAACGGGTGCCGGGCAAGCCGGCCGCCGCATGACGCGTGAAGCACCGAACCCCGTGAACTCGGTCTACTTCGGGAACTGAACACCGCCGGGTCTGTCCGAGCGCACAGCTTAATCGGCGAGACGCGCGCCAGTTGCGCGCGTCATTCGCCCGCAGGAGCAGAACCTCCGTCGCCGCATTCCGGCGGCTTTCCGCCCAGACGCTCACGCGTTTGGGCCTTTTTTGCTGGGGCGGGTCAGGCGGACGTAACCGCAGGCGTGCCGTGGATATAGTGTTCGAGCTGGCTGATCGTGAACTGCTGATCGGCAATCACGCTCTTGACGAGGTCGCCGATCGAGATGAGGCCGACCAGCTTGCCGCCGTCGAGGACGGGCAGGTGGCGCATCCGGTGTTCGGTCATCAGCGCCATGCACTCGTCGGTGGATTGCGACGGTTCGACGTAGCGCACCTTCGCCGTCATGATTTCCTCGACGCGGGTGGCTTTCGACGAGCGATCCTGCAGGACGACCTTGCGCGCGTAATCGCGCTCGGTGACGATGCCCGCGATGTCGTCGCCGTCCACGACCAGCAGTGCGCCGATGCCCTTTTCGGCCATCAGCTTGATGGCGTCGTAGACGAGATCGGTCTTCGTGACGGTATAGATGGTGCGGCCCGAATCCGGCTTGGCCTTGAGAATCTGCGCGACAGTCGTGCTCATTCGCTTTCTCCGTGTGCAGGTCGATGCTGGGCAGGCAGGGCGTGATGCGTGTCACCCGATGAGCCCAGTATAGCCGCGCAGGTGGCGGCAGTCGCGTGACGATTCCAGATTAGCGGTAAACTCCCGTCACGCACTATCCACACAACTCCTACATTCCTGAACGTTTCGATTGAATTCATGATGTCTTCGCGTCCACAATCGCCCACGCTGGGCAATGGCCAGGCCGACGAGTGCGTGACGCTCGTCGCCACCGCGTCGCTGCCCACACGCTACGGTACGTTCAAGTCGTACGCTTTCCGCGTATCGGGCAGCGATGCCGAACATCTCGCGCTCGTGATGGGCGACGTCGCCGGCGAGCAGTCCGTGCTGACGCGGCTGCATTCCGAATGCCTGACCGGCGACGTGTTCGGCTCGTACCGCTGCGACTGCGGCGAGCAACTCGATCTCGCATTGCGCTACATCGCGGCCGAAGACCGCGGCGTGCTGCTGTATCTGCGCGGGCATGAAGGGCGCGGGATCGGCCTGAGCAACAAGATTCGCGCTTACGCGCTGCAGGAGCAGGGGCGCGACACCGTCGAGGCGAACCTCGACCTCGGCCTGCCCGACGATGCCCGCGAATACGACTCCGCCGCCGCGATTCTCCGGATCCTCGGCGTGACGTCGGTGCGGCTGATGAGCAACAACCCGGCGAAGTTCGACACGCTCGCGAAGCACGGTATTCCCGTCTGCGAACGCGTGGCGCTTGCGGTGCCCGTGCGCGAGGAAAACGAGCGTTATATCCGCACGAAGCAGACGAAGTTCGGGCATTACTTCGAAGAAAACGAGTAACGGAAACAAGGGGCTCTGCGGAGCCCCTTGCTCCATCTGGATTTCGCACCTCGAAGCCTTTATGGTAAAGGGTTTGAGCCGAAAGTTGCGTTTGTCAGGTGCATTGTCTGCACTTGACGAAATAGGCGAAAACTTGGCACTCTGGCGTAACATTTTCCTACGCCAGACCGAAAAGCTACGCTGCGGTCCCGGCCCACAACAAAAACCTACGCCGACCGCTGATGAGATTCGACGCACGAACCGCGAGCAAGCTGCCTGCCGGGCAGCACATGACCTTTGACGGATTCCCGGGACTCCGCTTTCAGGCCAGCGAGAGCCGTCGCTCCTGGATCTACCGATATAAATCCCCCATTGACGACCGGATGCGTCAGGTGAAGCTCGGCGAGTGGCCGGCCATGGGGTTTCCCGCAGCGATTTCTGAATGGGAGCAAAGGCGAGCGGAGCGCGATGCCGGGGCCGATCCTGCTGCTGCAAAGCGCGAGAAGCGCGCTGCGGTTGCCAATTCGCGCACCGTCGACGCATACACCGTCAAGCGGGTGTGTTTCGACTACATGGGCGGCTATCTGGAGCCGACCCGGAAGGATAAGGGCGTGATCGAGGTTAGGCGGATGTTCAAGGCGATGCTCGGCCCGATCGAGAGCGTTCCGGCTGCGTCGATAACTCGTGCGCAGGCGTTCGAATTCTTGAATTCCTATCGTGCCACGCCGGCGCTCGCCGCTCGCCTCCGCATGGAGTTAGGCGGAGCATGGGACTATGCGATGGACGCTGGGAGGCTGCCTGACGGCACGCCGAACTGGTGGCGAATGATCCTGCGCGGCAAGCTTCGTAGCAAGGGGCGCACGATCGACGGCGTCGCCATGGGCACAAAAAAGCGGGTATTGAGCGAGGATGAGGTCGGCACGCTGCTCCGCTGGCTGCCGAATATGAGCCTAACGGTTTCGGACGCGATCACGTTGTATCTGTGGACGGGCGCCCGCGGCGGCGAAATCATTTCTATGGAGTCGCACGAAATCGCCGACGAGGCGGACGGCCTCTGGTGGACCGTGCCGAAGGAAAAAACCAAGAACTCGTGGCGCGCGAAAGCAGGGGATTTGCGGGTGCCGCTCGTTGGTCGAGCCGAGGCCGTTGTCCGTCGACGCAAGGACCAGGCTGTGAACGGCTTTCTGTTCCCGACGTCGACCGGCGAGATGATGAAGCAGACCGTCATTTCGCACGGCATTTACTATCATCAGCCGTACTGTAAGCAGGCGCCGAATCATAATCGGCCGCGGCTACCCGTCACGCACTGGTCGCCTCACGATTTGCGGAGGACCGCCCGAACTATGCTTGCCGCACTTGGGTGCCCGCATGATGTCGCGGAGGCGGTACTTGGTCATGTTCAACCGGGTGTAGCCGGCGTGTATAACCGGCACCACTACGATCGGGAACGTCGAGAGTGGCTCACGCGCCTGTCGCAGTTCCTTGATGAACTCGCGCTGCGATATCCGACTAAGTAATCTGTTGTGTAAGGCGAGGTTAGACCAAACGAACAGCGTCAGATCGTCTGACTCTGTTCGGCCATGTCCGGACATTGGGATGCCGTTCCTCGTTGGCCGCCTTGCCGACAGCTTCGGACGTTGAGCGTCGACGATCTTCGCCGGCATCGCAGCGTGAGAAAACGCGCGGCAAGTAGTGAGGCGTTTTGCAGTTGAGCCAGACGTTCGCGAGGAACTTATAACGTGCCCTTCCTCTGGTCTTCGGACAGCTTCAAGACAGGCGGCAATCTGAGCAGATTTTCAGGCTGAACCCTTTCCCAGAGGCCCCCGTTGCCCAGTGCTCGTCCCAACTGGTCTTCGCGCCTGAGCCATTGTTCGACCGTCCTGATTCGCCCGGGATGAATTTCGTCGAGCAATGCGTAGTCTCTCTTGATGATCCCGTACTTCCACAGATTCCAGAAGCCGGTGAAGTTTTCGCGGAAGCTCATCGTACTTTTGTCGCGGAGATCGGCGTTATATCCGGAAGGCAAATCGGCTGCGGCCTTGAGCGGTCCGCTCCAGTATGCTTCGAGGTCGGTATCGATATATTGCGCGGGATGTCCGGTCACGGCTTCGAACGCCTCGGCAAGCTTCGCATACTCGACATGATCGATCGCGACCTCGAGATTCATGCCATTCGCACGCTCCGGATTGTCGAAAAGCCAACGTGCGTAGTACCCGCAGTCCTCAAGCGCTACATGCGGGACGGCGCCGTCACCGAGTGGCACCCGCCACGTAACGACGCCGCTTTCCACGGACGGGGTCATCGGTGTCATTGCCGAGACGGCCATCTCCATATACGGACCGGTCGTAAGCAGCGCGGCGCCCATCCGGTCCCGGTTTGTCAGGTTCTGGAACAGAATCCATTCCCCTACGCGGCCCTTGCCATCATAGTGGCCTGTCCGAAACCGGGAATCGTATCCGGACCTTTTGAGCGCGTAATCGAGGTTTCCATACACGAAGAACTTGACTCCTTCTTCGATGGCTATTTCATAGCATCGGATGGCCCAATAAATCTCAGTCTTCTCCCCGGTGTTGAATCCATCGAGATTGATATACGCTGCGCTGCAATTACGAAAACCATCACGCAGGACCGCTTCATCGGCAAACGTGCCCTTCACGATCGAGACGTTCCCCAGAGTGGAGAGCTCGATGGCCCGTCGCGATTCAGGATCTCGGCTCAAGGCGCGCACGGCATATTTGCCGTCGGCGACGAGCGCCCGGATGACGGGCAATCCCTGTGCGCCCGTTCCACCGATGACGAATATGGTCGAGGGGACCCGTGAAGACATGTTTGTTTACGCTGGTATGAGTTGGATAGATTTGCCGACCGCTACGCGCCGATGGCACGGATGTCAGCTTCATATGGCATCGGGCACCGGTACGCCGACCACTCGCCCGTGAACTTCTGTCGAGATGCCGAATTGCGGTCTGCGCGATATTTCATCGAAGCATTCATACGACACTGCGGCTCTAACCGGCCGCCTTCGCCGGACCGCGCGCCGCGACTGCGCGTGGTTGCCGGCCACGTTGCAGCAGAAACACACCACCGAGGATTGCGCCCATCGCGAATAGTTCGACTGCGCCGATCGGTTCCTGCGCAAGCCACGAACCCATCAGCAACGCAACGACCGGTGGAATGTACGTCACGCTGGACGCGGCCACTGCTCCGAGCCGTCCGACGATGAAGTAATAAAGGATGTAAGCGATCCCGGTGCCCGTCAGACCGAGTCCCAGCACGAGGCCGAGCAGCGCTCGCGCATCGCTCGTCACACGCACGATGCCGTGGAAATCCGTGACGCAGCCGATCAGGACCAGTGCGAAGCCGATCTGCCACGTCGACAGCGCGAGCGGTGAGAGGTCCAGGCCGGAAAGAAAGCGGCGCGCGTACACGAACGAGCAGCCCACGCTGAGCGAGCCGGCGATCATATAGCCGACTCCGAGCAGGTTGACGCCAGCCGCGTGCGCATTCCACGGACGCGCGATCAGCAGTACGCCGACGAATCCGCAGACGATGCCCGCGATCATTCGCGCGTTCGGGCGCTCCTCGCGCAGCAGTGCCCATGCGCACAGGAAGGAAAAAAGCGGGATGGCGCCGCTTAGCATCCCGGCAATGCTCGAGAACAGCAGCCCGGCCCCTTTCGCGAACGCATAGTAGTAAATCACGGTCGCAAGCAGCGACATCACCACGAAGTGGTGAGCGTGCCGAAGATGGCGCCATTTGAGCGCCTTAGTGAATAGCGCGACCGTGAGCAGCGGGATGAAGCCGAAAAGCACGCGCAGGAAGACGATCTGACTGGCAGCCAGATCGACGCTCGCCCACTTCATGAACAGGAAATTGGTGCCCCAGATGAACCCGAGGGCGGCGAAAGCGAAATAGGCGGGATTCATGTCAGCGCACCAGGAAAGCGGATGAAGTCCCGATTGTGTTCCGCACCACCTTGCTCTACAAATGATTTAATGTCGACTATGAAATAGAAAAACTGAGCTATGCGATCGACTCCTCCGCTGAAAGCCCTTCCTGCCTTCGAAGCTGCCATGCGGCACGGCAGTTTTACTCTTGCATCCCGGGAACTGAACGTGACGCCTGGTGCGATAGGGCAGCAGATTCAGAAGCTTGAGGAATGGCTCGGCGTTGCCCTGTTCGTGCGCCAGATACGGCAGGTAACGCCCACAGAGGATGGTCGCGCCTACTTCGCGCAGATTCAACCCGCCCTGGCAGAGCTTATTCATGCGAGCCATCGCATTCGTGAGCGTCGCGGTAGCGGCGTGCGGTTGTCGATGCCGCCGAGCTTCGCTGCCAAGTGGTTCGCCCCACGCATGGCCGACTTCCTGCAGGCAAACCCCGGGATTGCGCTGAGCCTGAGCACATCGACAACGATGGTCGACTTCGAACTGGATGGCGTCGATCTCGCGGTTAGGCATTTCGACGGGATGGATGCACGACTATCCGTTCAACTGCTGTGCCATGACGAGGCACGCGCGTATTGCCATCCGGCATACGCGAAGCAGCGCCGATTGAAGCGCCCCGACGATTTGCGCACGGCGACACTGCTCCATAACACGCTACACCCGCACTGGGCCACGTGGCTTGCTCGATTCAGCGGTCTCGACGGTTCGCAGATCGAAACCATTACCGGTATCCGGTTCGACCAGTCGTTGATAGCGATCGACGCCGCAGTGCGCGCGCAAGGCGTTGTGCTTACCAGCCCCCTGCTGGTAGAAGCGGAACTGGCTCGTGGAGAACTGATTGAGCCATTCGATAATGCGCTTGCGTTGGACGCCGGATACTACCTCGTCCATCCCGCCAGTGCCGCAACCAAACAGGCGGTTCAATTGCTCAAGGCGTGGTTTACCGACAGCATCGCCAGGGGATGTGCGCAGCGTGGAGGCTACTTCTAGCCGTCGAATTATTGTCTCAATGACTGCTGTCGGCTCTAATGCCGACGCCGGATAATGCGATTCCGACCGGCAGCAATGGGTCGATGACGGCCCTTGAAGAGATGACGGCGATGTCAACTCAGATGTGATCTGATGGTGACCGAGAGGTCAGGTCTTGGCGTGCGCAAGTGACCTTGCGGCGCCGGTTGCTATGGCCGGTATTGGGAGGAGGCGCGAGATCCGATTCCGGGCATGCCTCTGCCCAGGCTTCAACCTCACGCGTCAGCCATGCCACCCGGCGGTCGGAAAGCAGGCGCGGCTTCGGAAATTTTCTCTCGCGTACTAGTTTCTGGACGGTCGCTTCTGATAGCGATAGCGCGATTGCCACTGCAGGCAAGTCGAGGTAGAGCGGCTTTATGGTGGTTGATGCGGGCATGCTACGATCCCTCAGTCTCAAAAAGATTTACTGATGCGATGCAAAAGAAATTTGTGATGCGCGGGTACGAGATGAACTGCGAGCCGCGCGTGACGGCGGACGGCAAATTCGCCGCCCAGGTAGAGGTAACGAAGTTGGGGTACAGCCGGGAAGCAGCGTTCCGGAATCTCGGCGAGTTCGACACCGAGTCCGGGGCTGTGGAGTACGCGAAGGAGTTTTCGGGCGAGTGGCTTAGCCGGTACGCGTGATGACTGAAACTCCATGCCGCGCCTGCATCGCAATGCATGGTGAATCTGCCGATACCGAGCCGCAACACCTTGAGCTGGTCGGGGTTGTCACGCGGAACGGAAGCCCGTTCGAAGAACACTATCAGTGCCCGGAGTGCGGTGCTTCCCTGGTACGTGCGGTGGCGTCCGTGTCAGAGGCACGCATTTGGTTCGTGGTCGATGGTTTGCGGCACTGAGCGCATGTCCCTTCCGCTTCCGTCTCAGTGGCAGATGCGGCGCGGGCCTTGTCTTCCATGAACGCTTCGGCATCGCGCAGTAGGTCCTGACAGTGGACGTGCGCCGCACGCATCCGCTTGATGGCGTCAACCACGATTGCCTCTGCACGGTCGAGGAGTGCCGCCCGCTCGTGCGCCGTCTCGCCGATTTTGCTTTCCGCCGGGCTTGTCCTATCGTTCATTTCCTGTCCTTCCGACCGCTCGGGGCCGCTATGAATTGGGTATGCATCAAGTGCCATCGGGAAGTGCCGCTGGAATCGGGTGAGCCGAATGTCGACTCGTTCGGCATCTACTTCATTTGTCCGTACTGCCGCCGCCGGAATCAGCTTGAGAGCCTGGGGCATCAGCGGGGCGCGCTTGTGCTTCGGCAGACGGCGAAGTAGCGGGCGAGCGGGAGAGGATGGCGCCGATTCGCTGCACCGCGTCCTCGATCCCTTCGCCCGGCGCGAGTTGCGCCGCCGACCAGACTTCGAGCGCGAGCCCGTCCACACCTTCCGCCCGCTCGTCCGCCGGCGCGGGGGCGGGGGCGGCTTCGGTCGGGACGGTGGTCGACCCATCGACGAAGAGCGCACCTTCCTCGGGGTACTCCGTAAGCCAGCAATACATGCCGTTGCCGGCATGCCCTTCGCCGCGCCGGAACGTCAATTCGCTTTCGAGCTGATCGCGATCGCGGTCCGGGGCCATGAAGTCGAGCGCTTCGAGTAGCTGAGCACCGGACAGCGTGAGCGCGTCGCCTCTGAAGATGATGGTGTCTTTCTCGCGCATCTCGTCAGGTGCCGTAGTTGCGGGCTGCTCGACAGGGGATGCAGCGAGCAGCCGATTCCGCAGGTTGTTCAGCCACTGCCACTCGTTCATGACCGGCATCGAATCGGTACGCTTCTTCAACGCCGTCAACGCCTGCAAACGCTCGGTTATTTCCGTCAGCGCATCAGCGCGGCTATTTTCAGTGGTCGCCATGATGTGGTCCTCAGGGGTGGTCAGGCGGCGGCCTTGATTGCGTTGAGCACGTCGCATGCGACAACTGGCGGAACAGCATTGCCAAGCATGTGCATAGCGAGCCGGTGTTGCTGCGGCAGGATGTAGTTGGTCGGAAAGGACATCGCGTCTCGGCCTTCTTCTTTCGTGAGCATCCGCATCCGGTCGCCGTCAATGACGGCCCAGCGATCGCGCGTCGTGATCGTGCCGATCGGGCGCCCGATGCTGCGGCCGGTTACGCCTGAACCACTCCCGTAGTACGGCGCGACGAAGCGGTCGCCGTGCGTGCGCCGCCCATTGGCGATGCGCTTGAGCGTCGCCGCGGAGCGACCCGGCTTCTCGATCGGCGACCACTTGCCGACATCGAAGTCGATGATCTGCGCCACTGGCATGTGCGGACGTGCCGGCAGCCGAAGCATCAGCGGGCGAGCGCTGCGCGTGAGGACGAGCATCAGGCGCTTGCGGTGCTGCGGGACTCCATGATTTGCAGCGTCAACGATGTGCGGCGCGATCTGGTAGCCAAGCGCCTGCACCGCGGCGAGCCATGCCGGGTAGAGCTGCCACTGGACGAACTCGACCACGTTCTCTACTACTCCGACCGGTGGCCGGTGGTATTCGAGCGCGGATACAACGGCCCATGCGGTCGAGCGGCTGGCATCGTGCTGCGGGTTGTTCGCCGCCTTACCGCGCGCGCGACTATGCCCCTGACAACATGGTGCCGCGAGCAGGATGTCGTGGGATGGAGCAGTAGCCCAGTTCGCCTGGTGCAAGTCTTGGCACACATGGGTGGCGCCAGGATGGTTCGCTGCATGGATCTCGACGGCCGCCGGCCAGTGGTTAGCGGCCCACACTACGTCGATGCCGGCCATCGTGGCTCCGGTGGAAAATCCGCCAGCACCGGCAAACAGATCGATCGCTTTCATCGTCATCCTCTAAATCAGTAGATCAAGCCTCAATGGCGGGTGCTCGGTTGCACTGGGTTGTCGAGCGTCTGCCGTTGAAGCCGGGGAAGAAAAAAGAAGGGCGCCAAACAGGCCGCCCGCAAGAAGAAACCGCGCATCCGAGGCAACGGTAAGTGCGCGGTTCGGGGATCGAGTGGTCGTGCTACGATTCGCACCAAAATAACCGGGGGTGCAATGAAAAACAGGAAGGTCGCGATCAGCGTGATACTTGGGCTAATTGCCGTGTTCGTAGTGTCCTACTTGGGCGCCATGATCGGCGGAAATGGCAAATACGATCGAACTGTCATGGCGAGTTGGCTTCAAGCGGTCGGAGCGTTTGCCGCGATCGCCGGCGGTTTTGCAGGCGTGATTTATCAGGCCAAGATACAGAGCCAGCAACGAGCACTCGATGTCCGTCTGCGCGAAAAGGAACTTTTTACTCAAATTCTCGTGACCTCAAACGAGGCAATTCGGAGCTTGGACACATTGTCCGAGCTGTTATCGCATGAGAGTTTCATGAAAGCCGCGATTTATAAGGCGGATGCGAAACGAATGACCGCGCAAGTGCAGCGTACAATGTCCAACCTCGAAGAGATCAACATTTCGATATCTGATTTCCTGAGATCCAGCAACGTACAGCTTGATCACATTAGATTGCTTTTGCGGCTCAGGAGGGAGATCAATAAATCTCTGGACCAGTTGATTGGCGTTGATGCTCCGTATGAACAGCTGTCTCCAACTGAAGTCGATTTCGGTCCGTTTTCAAAGGAAATGAAGATGGTTCGCTTCGAAGCCGGTCACTACTCCGTGCACATCTAACGTTATCAGGCGGCACCGACTAAGGGACTACGTGCAGTAGGTACTCGCGCAGCGGGCGGACTCATCCCATTGTTGGGTAGTGGCGAGGACAAGAACCGCGAGGACAAGAACCGCTACGATAAGCACGCCAAGGCTCTTGAGCCACAGGATCAAAAGGGCTTTCACGACCACACTCCCATCAGCACTTCGATCGGGGGGGCGACGGCGCCGGCAAGCAGATAGAAGCCGGCGATCACGCACAGCGGAATCCAATCTCGATTCATGGTCATCTCGCTTTGTTGTTTTGGCTTGGTGTAACCGGTATCAGAGGATAGCGGTCAGCGTTGCGCTGCCGTCGCTATGCTCAGTGCGAAGCATCAACGGTGTTCCGCCGAAAAGCTCAGGGCGAAGTTCGCGCAACGCGTTGCTGAAGTTCTTCGGAGCCTCGAAGCCGTTGCCGAGCAGTGCGGTCGTGACTGCGAGCTCGGGATCGTCGTCGCTGGGAGTAAAGAACGACGCAACGATCGGGATCTTGTGCTCCTTGCAGATGGCGATGATCTGGGTCATGAGCGGCGAGATCTGCTCGTCATAGATCTGTTCCTTGGTGACGGTGGTCATATGTGCCTCTCCAATATGATTAGAAATCCGAAATGACAACAACGCTCAACGAGCGACACTGATCTCCAATGTCGTCCGATCAACGCTGTCGAAACTCTCAGGGGCGAGCACTCGGCCGGGTGCTGCTGCGCTGGGTTGGTGGATGCGGAGGATCCGCGAGCCGAATGCGCGCTCTTGAAAGCTGAATTTCCCGCACTTCGAGCAACTGTCATGCGGCGGGGCGATCGGGGCATGTATGCGACGGGGCCAGAGGCCCGGGCAACTTTTATCCCAGCAGTCAGGTTAAGGAGCGATCCGCCAGGGGCGGTGGCGCAGCGGTCCGTGCTGTGCTGGGTTGAACTATACGCGAACGAATGGATATGGCAAGAAAAATCTAATCGCGAATGAATGAATATTTGTGGGGCCGGATAAGCGACTGCATGCTTACGCCGTGCCTACATGCCAGTAGGGAATGTGGCCCCGGCGAATCCTGGCGCCGAAGTAAGTCAGGTGCACTAGAGAGACCAGAAGATGAACAGATACGGGGTCGCAGTAGCCGCCATCGCGGGGATGATGCTCGTTGGATGTAGCGACAAGGAAGGCGAGCAACTAAGGCGAGCACTGCGGGAGCGGGATTATCGAGCCATTGAGTTGTGTAAGGATTATGCTCGGTCCCAGGCCAATCATCCGAGTACAGTCGATTTTTCGATTGTGGACACGCGAATCGCCGAGCAACCGGACGGTAGCGTGATAGCGTCGACAACGTTCACCGCGAAAAACGGATTTGGTCTCGAATTGAAATACGAGGTTGCTTGCCGGGTTAATGGGGGCGGCATTGTCGAATCGGGCATCCGCGAGGCTCGAGGCTAAGGCGTCGGGCCGAGTCATACGTCTTATGACGTAGTTGTGATCTCCGAACCGCTGACAACGGCTGGAGAAAAATAGCCCGCATCGCGCGGGCTGAATCCATGTCTGGAGGAGGTTGCGGCGAGGGTAGGTGGCGGCCGTACTCCTCGCCAGCCTTCAGTTGCAACTGTTCCCGGAAATGAAAAACCTAGTCCGACTAATCCTGCGCGTTCTTAGTTTAGGCCAGCAACTAGAGACTTAAGATCGTTATCGTCGAATGTCACCGTTTTTCCAGTGAAATAGTTGGCGCGCTCGAACTGCTTCTTGCCTACTACCTTCTGATTTTCGACGACCGCCAAAACGAATCCAGGAATCTTTTGCATTCGATACTGCATGTGGATCACTTCAGCCTCAAGCAATCGTGCAGCACTGTTGGCCGCAACCACGATGAGTGGTTCGGGGGTATCGATCACATGATCGGCAATCATCCCTCCCGTATGCGGCAACTCAACATCGGGACGGTGTGTCAATCCGAGTTCGGTCGAAATTTCCTCAATAGCCTGTGAAAGTCGCAGCTTAAAGTCACTGGACTGTCGTGTCGCACGGCTTGTAGCTAGCGCATAGAGTTGTTGCGCTGCAGCAGCTACCCGAAAGATCGTGGCGGCGAGCAGGCTGAGATCGTTGCACGTTGCGAGCAGCACCTCATCCTGATTTAGCGTGACGCCCGAAAAGGCAGGTAGGTCATCAATCCAGCGACTGACAACGTCGGATTCGAGATCCCCATCCGCCATGCTGGCATAGAGTGATGAGTCCCCATTTTCATCGACTTGGTACGTATCGCTCCCGACGGGACGCACGCGTACAACTACCTTGTCGCCCGATCCTGGGTACTCGAGCGGCGTCACGATGCGTTGAATTCCCTTCTCGTCTTGATGGACTTCGAAAAGGGAACAGATCGCTCGCTTGAGATTTTCGGTCACGAGTTCCATAGGTCGAGTTGAGGCGAGGTTGAATCGGCAGTTCCCAGCGATATGCCGCAGGCCGAACAAAAAATTGCAATCAACCTCTGTCGATCTGCCTCCTCCCGCGGATCTAGTGTTGTGTCGCCACTCAGTGCCAGTTCTGGGGCGCGTACAAGCAGACGATTCGTGTAGTCGAGATCAGTGCCACAGGGCAATTTGCAGTGTATGCCTTTGTGGCTAGGGTGCCAATGGAACTCGAACAGCACACTGAGCGCCCCATTCGCGAGCACACACATGAGGTACCCGTAGAACGCGGTATCTGTCAGGATTTCACCCGTCTTCCAGTAGAAGAGCACATGATGGTCGCGAGATACCGGCACAAGCTTGGTTGTGAAGAGTCGGCTTCCCCCCATTTTTGCGAACGGTTTGGGTAGCTTGCCACGCTTCATCGGCGAGAAATTCGGCAACTCAGACAGTGCTTTGCGCGCTGCCTTATGCGCAGCTAAATCGCGTGACTTCATGGCCGCGAATCAAGCGCGGTCGCGCGAATTGATGTGTTCCCCCGGCGCTGCTCAGCGAACAAGCCACGTATTTTCATAATTTATGGTCTCTCTTGGCCCGGTGGCCATTTTTCGAATCAAGCCTTCCAGCGGCCCTGCGAGGGGATTATATACGGGGGCGCGGCGCCATGCTTTCAAATGAAGTGTCTGCTGACATCAGTTGAAAGGTTCCCGTGTCAGAGGCTAAACTACTGTACATGCATACAGTATTGCGGGCAGGTAAGCGAGGGTGAGGGTGGATCGAGAGACAAGCGCGAGCGGGCTGCGGTGCAGACCGGGGGATTTGGCAAAGGTGAAAGAGGCATGGAATCCGGCCCTAGTTGGCCGGATCGTGCTGATCGAGGCAGCCCATTCGAGGACCGAATGGGTTGTGACGCTGCTTGGGGAGCCAGGGCTGACGTTAACGAAAAATAGAAAGCGAATAGCCGCTGGCAATTGTGCACTTGCCTACGACTCAGCGCTTGAGCCCATCAGGACCGATGGGCTAGGTGAGCACGGGGATTTTACGGCTGTAGGTGAGGAAGATCGCCGTCGTCAGCGGAGCTCTGCTGCGCCGGTATCAACTTAAGCAATGTCATGACTGCAGCAAATGCATCTTCAGAAACGCCTGCCTCGCTGGCCCGCTTGATTTCCGAAATCAGTTTCTGCGCGATTGGCGGAAGAGTGCGGGCAGTCTCGGCCACACGCTCATGAGGCTGCGATGCGTATAGCTCGGCAACAAACTTTGGGCCACGTTCAGTTAGAAGCCACTCGCAGGTGACGCCGAACGGAATTGCAAGGGCCGCCAAAGTCTCCAACTCTGGAACCGACCCGCCGCGGAGGATCCGGCTGATAGTGGGCTGCGGAACCCCAGTGTCGCGTGAAAGCTTGCTCTGCCCGCGCTCCCCATAGTTGGGGTGAGCAAGAAGCAGTTCCCTCAATCGATCGCCGACGTTTTTCATGGCGAGACTATGCGTCAATGAATAGGCCATATCAACAATCCACTCAATCGCGCATTGACAAGTAGTCATTCGCGTATAGAATGCCCGGATGGACATGCCAACTACCGCTTCGGCGCTTCTCAGCGACATCAAGACCAAACGTGGTTTGAGCGAAGTCGCACTCGCGCGTCGCCTTAAGATTTCCCAGCCGACAGTCAATCGAATCCTACGAGGGAAATCAGACTGCAAGAGCAGCACGTTCGTAGCGATCCAGGGGTGGTGGAGCGAGCTTGCTCAGCAAAAGGAGACCGCATGAAGCGCCTGTACGCACGTCTGGTTCTCTGGTTGATCGGGCCGGCGCTCGAGGATATCGAGCGCCGGATGGTCGAGCGAGTTGAGCGTGAGGCCGTGATGCGCGCGGACGGCGACATGGCCTTGCGTTCCCGCTTTGACTCGATCTATTGGCGAATTACCACTGACCGAGACCAAGGTGCAATTGGGCCGTCGTTCGTCCAGGCTCGAAAACGAAGCGACGCTTGAGGACGACAAGGTCCGCATTGATGCCGTCGACGACAAACGAAACATTGTCGCCAATAGTTGGGACGGCAGTTACCAGGTAGTCGGAAAAATCTAGTTTGACGAGCCCGGGGTGTTTAGCGGCTGCTTCAGCAGTGTAGGTCACTTCAATAATGGATTCTTGAAATGCTTCCATGAGGGTTCCCCGTATCGGAATGGATGTGTGAGAACTGCCAATTCTACAGATAGGGCCGGAACCCTCGCCTTAATCCGATGTGCATCGAGATTCGATGCTTGAAGTTTAGAAAATTCGACCTTCAAGGTCATTCAATCAGTTTTGAACGGAGTTGAGTTGCTATGAGCACGATTGAGATCATCCGGAGGCCGAGCATCGAACGGGCGTTCCGGGAAGCGCTGAGCGATCCGCGCAGCCGCGGGCCGGTGGCGGATGCGCTCGGCTGGGACGATTCGCAGGTGAGCCGTTTCCTTTCGGGGAATCTCGGTGTTCCGATCAACAAGATCGACGTGGGGCTGAATGCACTGGAACTGCGCGTTGTTTCACGGGAGTACCTGGACGGGCTGTCGACGATGAGCAAGGTGGGTGTGAACTGCCATTGTGCGCGGGAAGGGTTCGGGGAGTGCGGCGGCCGATTCTGATGTAAGCGACTGGCCCCGCCAAAAGCGTTTTCGACGGAGAGCGCTTCTGTCAGGGCTTAGCAATCCTAAAAATTTAAAACTTATGGAAGCGAAACAGACCAACCAAACCGCCGATGTGCGACAGCAGTATCCGGTTCTGACCGACGAGCTGAAGCGCATCGTGCGCGACACCAACCAACATCCGACTTATCCGCGTAAGTGCTTGCGCGCCATCTTCTCGGCACGATTGATCGGCGAGTCCTCATGGCGGATCTCATTCGCGCTGACCATCACGGCAGTGAATGACTTCCCACCGTCGTTGATGACCTTCTGCGGAATGGCCGGAATCGTGATCGGCGGTTCGCCCGCGGCGACCAGTTGTCGGTTCAGCTCGCGAGCGTTGATTACCCGCCCACGTCCATCGATCACCAAGTTCTTGCCGGTTTCCGGATCCTTGTAGAACAGCACCGGCTCGCGCACACCGATCGCACGGTAGTTCAGTACCGTCTTCGGGTTCGGCTCTTGATGCACGCGACGGTCGTACAGCGGGTGCGAAGGGTCGACAACGAGCTCGAGGTCATTCGGGTCCATCGCGAGCGCAGTTACCTTGCTCTTCGCGCCATATGCTTCAACGGAGCTTTTTGCCACGTTTCCTCCAGGAGAGATTCAGGCCGCCAACGCGTCGGGCGGCGGATTGCGGTCCGCAAAATCGGGATCGCCTGGTGATCGGGTTGATCCGTCCGCGCGGTGCCAGCAGTACAGCGAACCTCGCCGATGCCAGAACCAGTAACCGGCGCACGTGCACGCCATCAGGCGCGTATTGCGCTTCTGCATCCACGCATCAACTCGGAAATCGCGCCGGCCGCAGACGTTGCATTGCGGCTGCCGTACGTACTCGTCAGGACGCTTCTTCAGCACCCGACGCGTCTCGCAGTGCCGGCAGCGGCAATGGAAGCGAGCCATTTCAGTGACCGCACGGCACCGAGCCGTCGAGGGACTCGACTGCGCCGCACGACATGCTCGACGTCGGACATACGGAAGAAACCGTCGCCATCCACTTCGGCGTCGAGGTGCCAACTGTCCGCCAGCAACTGAAGCTGCTCGATTGCACGGCTGCGGTGCGTGATGCGCTCGAAGCGGACCAGATCACCGTGTCGAATGCACTGAAGCTCGCGAAGCTGGCGCCGGAGCAGCAGCGCGAGAAGGTGAGGGCGGTCATCGCTGCAGCTGACGGCAAGGAGGGACACGAGCGCTCGCGCGCGCAGAAGGCGGCGCTGACGGGCGATGCCGCTCCGCGCATGCGTACTCGCAAGCAGATCGCGGCCGAATTGACGAACGCCACTGGTGAGCGTGCAGAGGCTCTGCGGTGGGTTCTCAACCTGGCAGATAGTGAGCCGGGCGCGGAAGAGGCCGATCCGCGTCAGTTGTCGATCGACGAGGCTGCATGAGCATCAAGGTCCAAACGATGGTGTGGGACCGCTATCCGGGCGAGGACCATGGCGTTCCGCACGGCCTGTTTCACACGGCTCTGCCGCTCAAGTACACCGGCAAGCCCTACGAGGGGATCAACGAAGGTCGCTTCTCGAAGCGTTCGCGGCAAATTCAAGAGCGAATCGCGGCACAGATCGAGAGGGAACAGCGACTGGCCGAATCGGCTGCGTGGGCCGGGAAGGCAATTCGCGCGATGGTGGACGCCGGGCGAGCAGCAGCATGAAGCGATCCGGATTCAAGCCGCGCACGAAACCGATGTCGCGAGGGTCATGGTCCCGGAAAAGCTCGCCGCTGCCGGAACAAGCGCCGCGAAAGGCCGCAATGAAGCGCCGAGTTCAGCGGGCGACGGTTGCCGAAGGCTCGAAGTATCTCGCAGCTTGCCGCGGCGAGCCCTGCTATCTGCGCGTGCCTGGTCTCTGCCGACTGAATCCGATGGACGACACGGTGGTGCCATGCCATTCGAACCAAGGGCGACACGGCAAGGCTGGTGGTCTGAAGGCAAAAAACGAATTCACGGTTCCCGGATGTGGCGCTTGTCACGCGTGGATCGACCAGAACCGCGTGGGCACGCCGAGGCAGATCAAGTTCGATGCCTGGGATCGGGCATACGAGGAATGGGCGCCGGTACGGGCCCGAAAGATGGGAGAAGCAAATTGCCAGTGAGGATGTGGGTTCATATCCCGACTGGGATGAGTAGCACACCACGCAAGCGCGGCATGGGGGCGATGATCGTCACGGAGATCACACGAAAGATCGACGCGACGGTGTTTCGGCTGGCGCGCATTCCGACCGTGAAGAGACAGTTGGTGGCGGCAGTCGAGGCGGACGTGTTCATTCCGGAAATGTACCGGGCGCAGATCGCGAAGAGTGACCCTCGTTGGGTCGCTCCGGGTGTGTTCCGCACGAAGGTCTATTGGATCGACAACCAGAAGTCGCGTGTGCTCGGGCAGTTCCTTGCCGGCGGTGCGCACGTAATGGATCTGAGGGACGAGGGATGAGCGCAGCCGCATGCATTTTGTACAGCGACGTGCCCGAGAGGTTGCTCATCTCGGCGATTCGCCATTTTGACTGGGTGACCGGCGCAGATCTCATCGCGTTCGACGAATGCCCGTTCTCAGGGGAGGTCGACGAGACGGAGCACGGTACGCAAATCTCGTTTCCGTGGCCTCGCAACCGGACGATGCGCCATGCGATAGGCGACTGGCTCACGCACTACGGCATCAATTTCACGGTCGTCATGTAACGACAAACAAGCCGCCTCTCAAGCAAATCGAAAACAGGAACAACATGACGATCGACGAAAGCAACCAGATGGAAGCGCTGCTTGACGAATGGTACGACTGGCAGGCAGGGTATGTGCCGAGCCTTGGCTATGGGCGCGTCGATCCGTCGTGCCGCGGTTTCTCCGAATCCGAGCGTACGCTTACTGCCGACGAGCGGGCGGAAGAGGCAGACCGGAAGGCGGCGAAGAAGCGGGCGGAACAGGTCGACGTGTGCGTTGACGCTCTGACGTGGCAGGAGCGCGCCGCAATCCAGCGACACATGAAGGTAAAGCGAATCGGCGAAATGAACGAGGTGTGCGGCGCAAACGTCTGGAGAAATGCCCGGGAGTTCAATATGTCAGACGTGCACGCGAATTATCAGTCCGCGAAGAATTCGCTGTATCCGCGCGTGAAAGCGCGTGGGCTATTGAAGGAGCCTCATCCGGCATAGATCGAGTAGAGCGGGCCTGACGTATCCGCCCCCGCCCCCTCATCAGGGACCGGGATCCGCACGAAGTCAACATTAATCGTAGCCGTTGGCACACGGCCGCTTTCAAACTTACGTTTGACATGCGAGCGATTCGGCCGTAGACGCTTCGAGGCTCTTACATGCTTTCGGGATAAAGACCGTGTCATTGGTTCGTAAACAGAGATAATTATCGTTCGCAAATGAAAATATTCTTCAATCGCTCGCATAGCTTTAAGTCATACTAAGACCTGTACCTGCTTGCCTCCAGCGTCTCTGTTTGGTGGTGAGTGAAGTGAACCGGGGAAACCGATAGCCGACCTTCGAGGTGACCGCCTTGGAAAAGTCCAATGTCGTGTCTAAATTCGGTGGATCAATACCTTCCTTGCGGGCTTTGCCGGCCACTTTGGAGCGACCGGCGGCCGGCGGCGCAGCATCGAACGACGCCACGTTTTCGCTACTCACAGGTGCACAGCCGAGGCTAGACATCTCGTCGCCTCAAGGCTCACCTTGGAGCTGTGGCGCCCTATTGAACTTTGTACGTCAAAACCAACTTGTTAGCGTCGGTACAGCGTTCTTGATCGAGCCCGACGTGCTTCTTACCGCTAAGCACTGCATTTCCGATAGTGAGCCGTACGACGCCGTGGGCGTGTGGATTGCCTACGACGCAAGATATAACAACGCGGTCCCGCCCATTGGTATCTCGGCCTTTGCGTTACATGCGACATTGGACATTGCTGTATTCATACTGCAGTCTTCATGTGGCTGCTCGATTGCAATGGGCGACGCTCCGACGCAGCAAGGTGCGCAGCTAAGTCTTTCGGGGTACGCAATGCCATATGACGATGGCTCCGTGCGGTATAGCTCGGGCAGCGGGAGTCTTGTGAGTTCGACTGGAATATCGCTCGCGTATTACATCAATACGCGCCCTGGCGATAGCGGTGCCCCCGTGTTCTACGCATCAGCCGGAACAACAACCGCAGTGGCCGTGCATACTGAATCAACAAATGGTCTTGAACTAGGAAACAGTGGCGTTGCACTGTCGTCAGCAGTGCGAGGAGACATCGCAACACTGATTGACTTCGCTCGGAGCCAAGTGCGATGAAAAACTATTCTCGTTACATTCTGTGCCTTTTGATTCTACCTTTCCTTGTCGCATGCGCTGAAGGGATGCCCGGTTTTCGACCTTTAACTTACGCCGACTCTGCAGAAGCCCGAATTATTGTGAGTGGATCAAACTGCATGCATACCCCAAGAGGACAGGAACTTGCTCCCCTTGTCGCTGCTTTTGTAACCGGAGCTGCTTCCAAGCTTCTCGAGAATTTCGGTACCGCGCTTTCCGATGCGGCGAAAGGCGGGGCACTTCCGCCCAGTACGTCGACCGCCAACTTTCAGGTTCTTCCAGGTCAAATACCGAAATGCATTGTAGTGATCCGCGGCACGTTCTCGGCACATGGCAGCAAAGCGAAAAAATTGGAACTCGACCGGGTATTGTGGACCCAAACTGACCAAAACGCGGCCGATATGAGTGCTACGCTAGCAAAGCTTGATCCCCCCGATATTTACTCGATGGACCATTTCATCGAGCTCCAGCTTGTCGCGTCCAAGAATGGAAAAGCGATGACATTCGCTCCAGTATTCGCGTGGATCGGCCGCTCGATAGGAGGCGACAAACGGGGCAACCGGGACTTCTCGATTTCTTTGAAGTTTAATCGGCCGGGCGCGGACGCAACTGGCGGGGTCGTCGTTTTGTCCGACATGCAAATCGGAGAGTCACGCACGTTTGCTCCAGACTCCCAATCCAGGTATGTTCATGAGTCACCTTGGTTCCTAAGCTTTCATCAGGCCGGCAGCGGTCTTGCAGAAAACCAGTCGAAACAGCCAACAGGAGTCTCACCGTCCTCGACGCTAAGTGGCGGGCACGTCGCGCCCATTGATAGTACGCCGGTACATGTCGCCGGCAATGCTGCTCCTGCAAGCGACGCGGTAGTTGGTGGTGGGGGGGCCGGAAGTGGTGGTAGCGGTGGAAAAAATGGCGGGCAGATATTACAACCCAGTTCCGGGAATGTAGACGTCCAGGCTAAAGATCCAGCCGCAGTGCCCGTTACAGCCACCGCTACCGTAGTCGAGACACGTCCAGAGCGAGGTGGTCTCGCATTCATCGCAGCGGTGTTCACTGGGGTCGAGCCGAAACTCAATTCAGCCGTGACAAATATGGTGGACACTAGCTCACGTAGGCAAGCTCAATTCACCTCAGAAACGTCGACCCTTGAAGCCAATGCAACATACTCTGACGCTCAGGGCAAGGCGTGGGCCGCAGTGATTGCGTATTGCGGCACTGCTTCCAAGGCAACTGATGCCGCCGGGCGATCCGATCGCGTTACAAAGTCAAGTGCAGCAAGATCCGCACAATTTAAAGCTAATGACGCGGCATTGAAAGCGGGTGTTCCGCCCCCCTTTGGGCAGCTCATTGAGATTACCGATGCGGTCGATGGCGGGACGAATGCGGCTTACTGCTCCAACCTCCAATGAGACGCCTCACGCCGGCTTCGCGATGCGAAAGTGGAATGGCGAATGGGGCGATGCATCGTCGGCTCGCAAACTACCGAGCGCCGAGAGAAGCCGACACCAAGATCGGACCCACACCACGCTACGAGATTTTCGTTCACGGCTGAACCGAGTGGGTCCATCTGCCGTTGTCGCTTTGGTCCGGCACGGAGTTATACGCACAAGGTACTTGTAAACCTCGTTGTGTTTCGCTATATTGACGACGTCGGGCGCGAGGTGCGCCCAAAACGAAGCCCGCCCGGTTAGCCGCGCGGGCTTTTTCGTTTACGTGCGCAAATCGCCATGAGGTGGGTCTATGCCGATACGACCGCTGAAACCGTGTAAGCATCGGGGATGCGGTGCGCTAGTCGCTGACGGCAAGACGCACTGCGATCGACACGCGCATGAGGCCGTCAAGTGGAAGCCCGACGCCGTTCGAGGCAATCGCCATGCGCGCGGATACGGAAGCGCGTGGGAGCGGATCAGGTTGCGGATTCTACGCCGCGACAGCGGCCTATGTCAGCCCTGTTTGCAAGCAGGGCGCCTGACGCGCGCCACTGCGGTTGACCATGTCATTTCGAAGGCACGGGGAGGCACCGACCGCGACGAGAACCTGCAAGCGATCTGCCGTGACTGTCACGCGACGAAGACGGCGCGCGAGCGGTTGCGATGACGAGGGGCTATGTCACGGTAGCCGGGTCGAAGGCGCAATCGCCGTACTACGTCGTGTCGCGCGTCAGTGGTGGGCGCGATATGGCACTGGGCGGAGCGACCGGCGGCAAGTCGGGCATGTATCAGATCGACGTGTACGCGAGCACCTATACGGAGGCCGATGCGATCGCCGATCAGGTGATCGACAGGGCGTCGTCGAGCGGGAAGTTCGCCGTTGGTGGCATCAGTGAGTTGCCCGACGACTTTTCGAGCGATACCGGAGATTTCCGGGTGAGCCTCGAAATATCCGTGCAGTTCTGATCGATTCAATTTCTGTTTGGCCCGCGAGTGCGGGCTTTTTTCATTTTGAGGGGCTTATGGCCGAGAAGAGCAAGCGCATCAAGGCGCAAGGTACGAAGGTCGAGATCTCGAAAACGTCGTCGGCGAACCTCGACGACGACAAGCTCGTTTTCGTCGATCTCAACACGACGAGCAAGACGATCAACTGGCAAGGCGGGCAGTCGTCGGAGATCGACGCGACGACGCTCGCCAGCGATGAAAAGGAATCCGAGCTCGGCTTGCCGGACCCGGGCGAGTTTTCGGTGGATGGCAACTATTCGTCGGACGATGCTGGCCAGCTGATTCTTCGCGGCGCGCGCGGCACGGGTGACAAGTATGTGTTCCGTGTGACGTTCCGCGACAAGTCGCAATTCTTGTTCGTCGGCATGGTGCGCCAGTACACCTGGTCGGCTGGCGTCGACGGCATTGTGACGTCGACCTACAGCGTCCGTGTCAGCGGCTCGCCGAAGGAAGTGCCGCCGCCGGCCGCGCCGGCGGGTTAAGCGATCTGAAAAACGTGAGGAAAAAGTGATGACAAAAACTCCGACGGTCGCCGGCGCGCTGCGCGCCGCGATTCTCAACCCGCTCGCCGGCTGGCGGCATGAGCTGGTCCCGATGCCGGAATGGGGCGACGTGACGGTCGCGGTGCGCGAACCGCTGCTCGAAGACCGCGCATTCTGGCTCGAGCCGCTTCGCATTGCTGCCGGCGTCGAGCCGGGCGACGACGAAGAAGCAGCCCGGGCCAAGTACGCGGCGGTCCGCCCGGACGAGCATGTGCTCGCCTCGGCGCGTCTGTTCGTTCGCGTGCTCTATGTCGAGACGTCGGCTGGGTGGCGCCGTGAATTCGATGACAGTGACGCGCGCGAGGTCGCGTCGGCATTTGGTGCCGCGCACGAGCGCATCGTCAGTACGGCGCTCGTGCTCGGCAACATGAAGGCTGACGCGGAGGAAGATGCAAAAAAAGCCTCCGCCGAAACCCCGATCTCCGACTTGAACTGACGCTGGCGCTGCGGCTCGGCAGGACGCTTGCCGAGCTGCGCGCGGACATGTCGACCGCGGAGTTCGCCTTGTGGCAGGCGTTCGATGCCGAGTCGCCGATCGCCGATGATCGTTACGACCTTCATGCCGCGATGGTCGCGTCGGCGGTGTTTCAGGCGCAGGGTGCGAAGGTGAAGGTGGCCGACATGATGCCGAACTGGTCGGGCGAATCGCCCGAGGTTCAGGAGGTTGCCGACGATCCTTTCTTCGCAGGCCTAATGAGGTTGGTAAAGTAGGCGGATAGGAAATATGGGAACGATTCTCCGCGAGCTGATCGTCAGCGTCACCGCGAACACGACCGAGCACGATCGGAAGATGCGCGGTCTGGCGTCGACCGCCAGCGGCTACTTCAACGCGGTCCGCGACGGAGGGCGGGCTGCTGACGCGGTGTTCGCGTCCAACGCGTCGAGTGTGCAGGTGACGGTGCGCGCGATCGAGGCCGCTCGCGGCTCGCTCACGGCATACGCGCAGGCTGCTGCTGCAGCGTTCGGCGTGCACCAACTGATCGAGTATGCCGACGAATGATGGCGAGCGCCGAGTTCGTGAAGAAGCTCACGCAGATGGTGCAAGGGCTGATCGCGGTCGAAAGTCGTCAGGGTGGCGCGCTCTGGAAACTGAAGAATGGGATGGGGTGATGACCGACACGTTTAACTGGTCGCCGACGGTTGAGGGGTTCGGTGGCGATACGACGCTGCGTGTGCGAAAGGCTGGTTTCGGCGATGGGTACACGCAGCGCTCGACCGACGGCCTAAACAACCGACAGACGCCGTACAACCTTCGATTCGTGGGGAAGGCCGAGAAGATCTCGGCAATCCTCGAGTTCCTCGATAAGCATGCCGGCGCGGTGTCATTTTTCTGGACACCGCCGCTTAGGCCGCAGGGGCTATTCGTGTGTGAGAAGTACACGGAGCCGGTAAAAAACGGCAATGTGTACACGATCACGGCGCAGTTTGAACAGACATTCGCGCCATAGAGGGAAATATGTCAGTACTTCAAAAAGCAAATCTCGGCGTGGCGCCGAGCGGTGCCGGTGGCGACGATCAACGTACCGCAAACATGCGGTTTAATGCGAACGTTGACGCAATTGCAGCTCGTGTTCCGCTGGAGTATTCGTATCTAGCTGATACCGCGACTCTCCTACCGTCCCATGCGGGCTTTCGCTTTGGATTGGCGATGCCAGGGCCGGGAAAGGTCGTGACCCTCCCGCTGGCTTCATCCGTTCCCGTGAATGGGTGCATTCATTTGTATAACGTCGGGCCGCCTGTACGCGTCGGTTTGCAAGGAAGTGATGGCACACAAATCACCTATCTCAATACGGGCGATTGGGCGAAATACGTAGGTGACGGCACGGCATGGTGGCATGTCGCCGAGCGCGGCCGGCTAATGTGGGACGAGACAGTTGGCGGGCATCTGACGGTAGGGAACGGGCTGAATATTAGCGGCGATGTATCGGCGACTGGCCGCGTCCGAACAGCGGGATTGACCGTCGATGGTGGGGCAATTGTCGGCGGTGGGGTTTCCACGAGCGGCCCCATTACGATGACGCAGGGTCTTTCGGCCGGTCAAACGCGCGTCTACAACAACCCTGGTGAATACAATGTTGTGTTGCAGGCAGGTGCACCCGGAAAAGAGATGTGGGCAGTATTTGACCCGAACGGCTACCTCATTCTTCCGCAACGGCCGAGGTGGCTGAATGGTCTGATTCCTTGGGACAACGATAATCTCAAGAATCCGATGACGCTGGACGGCGAGCAAACGGTTTCGGGTATCAAACGCTTCACGGCCGCAACCTCCTTTAGTGCGAATACGTACTATGCAAAGCAAGTAACGATCAACGCGAGTGCGCCCGACGGACTCTGGTCGAATGCACCATTGGTAATTGCTGGCTATCCCGGCGTTGGCTCGATCGGGATCGGAAGTAATAACGGGGCAATCAACCTGAGATGCTCGGCCAACAGTGGAACACTGGACGTGGTGTCCTACACGTCTGCCGCGTTTGCTCCGGTCTCGGCGTCAGCATTCAATGTCAACTCGGATGTAGCAATCAAGGCCGAGGTTGAAACGATTGAGAACGCGATGGAGAAGCTCAAGCGGCTACGTGGCGTGACGTACGTCATGAAGTCGGACGAAACTCACGCGCGGCAGTTGGGGGTCATCGCGCAGGAGGTCGCGAAAGAGTTTCCGGAAGCTGTCACCGAAACGAGCATGTATATCGATGAATCCGGTGTGATGGTTACGGAAGGAGGCCGGCCTATGCTCGCGGTCAACTATTCGGCACTGATCGGACCATTGCTTCAGGCATTCATCGAACTGGAGGCGCGAGTGTCGGCGCTTGAGGGGTGATTCGCATATGGGGATCAATTCCGATATTCAGCAGCTGGAACCGGGGCATCGTATCGAGCTGTTCGAGGTCAACTGCACGGAGATTGGCGGAGACGCGTTGCGCTTCCACGGGCATCTGCAGTCGACGTCGATCGTATGGCAGGGCCTGGAATACAAACCGTGGCCGATCCAGGCGGCCGGCTTCGAGCGGACATCGGACGCGCGGCAGCCCGCGCCGACTCTGACGGTAGGCGATATCAACGGCACGATCACCGCACTGTGTGTCGCGCTCGATGATCTAGTCGGCGCGAAGGTGATCCGCCGGCGCACGCTGACGAAGTACCTCGACGCGTTGAATTTCCCGAACGGCAACCCGACAGCAGACCCGAATGAGCAATGGCCGCCCGAGCAGTGGCGTATCGAGCAGAAAAGCGACGAGCAGCCCGGCGTGCAGGTGGAATTCACGCTGTCGTCGCCGCTCGATTTCGGTGGGCAGCAGGTGCCGGCGCGACAGATTGTCGGCATGTGCCAGTGGCGCTATCGCGGGCCCGTATGCGGATATGCCGGCGTGGCGTTCTTCGACAAGAACGACAGGCCGGTGAGCGATCCGGCGCTCGACCGCTGCAGCCAGAAAGTCAGCGGATGCGAATGCCGGTACGGCGTGAACAACCCGCTGCCGTACGGCGGATTTTTGTGCGACACCCTCGCGTAGACCTTCGATCAACCTCTCTTCATGGACCCGCCACCCGGCGGGTTTTTTTATGGACGAACGAATCAAGCAGGCGATCGCGGAGCACGCGCTCGCCGAGTACCCGCGCGAGTGCTGCGGGCTCATCGTCGGCACGGCGGCCGGCGACGTGTACGTGCCCGGCCGCAACGTCGCGGCCGTGCCCACTGAGCAATTCGGGCTCGCGGCCGAAGATTACGCGGATGCGGAGGACATGGGCGAAATCCTCGCGTTCGTGCACTCACATCCGAACGGACGGGCACAGCCGAGCATGGCGGACCGCACAGTATGCGAGCGATCCGGCATCCCGCTGTGGGTGATCGTCTCGCTTGGCGTGCAGGCCGACGGCGCGATCGGTGTCGACGACTGGTGCGAGTTCGGCCCGAGCGGATACGTTGCGCCGCTCTATGGCCGGGAGTTCCTGCACGGCGTGCTGGACTGCTATTCGCTGGTGCGCGATTGGTACCTCGCCGAGCGTGGCGTCGTACTGCCGGATTTCGAGCGTGAAGATGGTTGGTGGGACGACGGTCGCTCCAATCTGTATATCGCGCACTACCAGGATGCCGGCTTTCTCGACGTCGGGGTCGACGTACAGCTCGAGCCGGGTGACGTACTGCTGATGCAGATCCGAAGCAAGAACGGCGTGCCGAATCATGCGGGCGTGTATCTCGGCGACGGTATGTTCGGGCATCACGTGCACGGGCGACTGTCGTGCCGCGCGGTGTGGGGCTCGATGTGGCGCGACAGCTGTACGACGGTGTTGAGGCACATCGGGGGCGCGAAGTGATGGAAAAGCTGCGCGAGGTGAGGCTATACGGGATCGCGGGCGCGCGGTTCGGTCGGGTGCATCGCCTGGCCGTCTCGTCGACCGCGGAGGCGGTGCGCGCGCTTTCGGTGCTGATCCCGGGCTTCCAGAAGTTCCTGCTCGACGCGCGCGACAACGGGTTGACGTTTGCGGTGTTCAACGGCCGCCGAAACCTGAGCGAAGACGATCTGGGGGCGCCGGTCGGCGGCGAAGCGATCCGGATTGCGCCGGTGATCATTGGCAGCAAGAGCGGTGGTCTGTTCCAGACGATTCTCGGTGCGGCGCTGGCCGTGGCTGGCTTCGTGTTCAGTCAGCCGACGCTGATCGGCCTGGGCGTGTCAATGGCGCTCGGTGGCATCACGCAGATGCTGAGCCCGCAGCAGGCCGGGCTCGCCGGTGCTGCCGACAACGGCACGTCGTACTACTTCAACGGAGCAGTGAATAGCGCCGCTGAAGGCGAGCCGGTGCCACCCGTCTATGGCGAGATGGTCGTCGGTTCGAAAGTCGGTAGTTCTGGCATCTACACAGAGGATCAGGTGTGAAAAAGGTCTATGCGGAATCGGGGCTGAAGCGCATCGGCGGGGCGAAGGGAGGCGGTGGCGGCGGTAGTGGCGGCGGTGAATCTCCGGACAATCTGCACTCGATCGCGCGCGCGAAGGTGCTGGACATCATTTCCGAAGGCCCGATCGTCGGTCTGGTGAGAGGCATGCAGTCGGTGTTCCTTGACGGCACGCCGATCCAGAATTCCGACGGGTCGGTCAACTTCCAGAATTACAGCGTCGACGTTCGCACGGGCACGCTCGACCAGGAATTCATGCCGGGCTTTCCGGCGGTCGAGCGCGAATCGGCCGTAGGCGTGCCGCTGACTTCCGATGCACCGTGGGTGCGCCAGGTGCAAAACACGCAGCTGTCGGCAGTCCGTGTTCGCTTCGGCGTGCCGGCGCTGCAAAAGAGCGATCCGGCGACCGGCGTGTTCGGCTATCGCGTGGAGTATGCGATCGATCTGTCGGTCGACGGAGGCTCGTACGCACAGGTGCTGTCGTCGGCATTCGATGGCAAAACGACGTCGCTTTACGAGCGCTCGCACCGGATCGAGTTGCCGCGTGCGACAACCGGCTGGTTGGTCCGCGTGCGCCGCATCACGCCGAACGCACACAGTTCGCTGATCGCGGACACGGTGAATATCGAAGCGATCACTGAGGTGATCGACCGCAAGCTGCGGTATCCGATGACGGCGCTCGTCGGCATGACGTTCGACGCGCGATCGTTCTCGCAGGTGCCGGTGCGGTCGTACCACATTCGCGGCCTGATCGTTCGGGTGCCGTCGAACTACGATCCCGAGACGCGCACGTATTCGGGGGCATGGAACGGGACGTTCAAACCGGCGTGGACGAACAACCCAGCGTGGATTTTCTACGACCTGCTGCTGAACGATCGCTACGGGCTTGGCAAGACGGTCGACGCGTCGATGATCGATAAGTGGGGGCTGTACGAGATCGCGCGCTATTGCGACGTCATGGTGTCGGATGGGCGGGGCGGAGTCGAGCCGCGCTTCACGTGCAATTGCGTGATCCAGTCGGCGGCCGACGCGTACAAGGTTCTGCAGGATATCGCCAGCGTGTTCCGTGGCATTTCGTACTGGGGGCCGGGCGCGGTGGTCGCGTCTGCGGACATGCCGTCCGATCCGGTCTACGTGTACACCGCGGCGAACGTGATCGACGGTGCGTTCCGGTACGTGGGTAGCGAGCGCAAGACGCGATACACGGTCGCGCTTGTGAGCTACAACGATCCGTCGAACCAGTACAAACAGGCGGTCGAGTATGTGCCGGACGACGACGGCATCGCGCGGTACGGCGTCATCAAGACGCAGGTAACGGCGTTCGGTTGCACGTCACAGGCGCAAGCGCACCGGCTCGGTAGGTGGCTTCTCCTGACGTCGCGCTACGAGTCGGGCACGGTGTCGTTCAAGGTCGGGATGGATGGCGTGCTGGTCGGCCCGGGGCAGGTGATCGCGATCGCCGATCCGCGAAAGGCTGGCCGACGCATCGGCGGGCGCATTCGAGCGGCGGCCGGCAACGTCGTCACGCTCGACAAGGCGCCTACCGTGGCGCCAGGCGATCGCTTCACGGCGATTCTGCCGACAGGTGTCGCGCAGTACCGTGCCGTGAAGTCCGTCAACGGCGACGTGCTCACGCTGGCCGATCGCTTCGACGCGGATCCCGTGCCCGGTGCGGTGTGGATGCTGGAAAACGCGGAGGTCGCGGCGCAGCTCTATCGCGTCGTGAGCGTTCAGGAAGGCGACGACGACGGACGCATCGAGTACACGATCACGGCGACGATGCACGAGCCGGGGAAGTACGCGGCAATCGACGACGGCGCACAGATTCAGCAGCGGCCGGTGACGGTCGTGCCGCCGTCTGTGCAGGCGCCGCCGGCCAACGTTGGGATTACCACGTATTCGGCGGTCGACCAGGGCATTTCGAAAACGACGATGGTCATCGCGTGGGATGCCGCGAATAACGCTGTGACATACCTGCCGGAGTGGCGGAAGGATAACGGCGAGTGGGTGAGCGTGCCGCGTACTGGCGGGCTGCAAGTCGAGGTGCCCGGGATTTATCAGGGGCGGTACGTTGCGCGCGTGCGTGCGCAAAACGTGATGAACGTCACGTCGCTTCCGGCCACCAGTGTGGAAACGCAACTGAAGGGAAAGACGAGCCTTCCGCCGGCGGTCGTGTCGCTCAAAGCGGCGGGCGTGGTCTACGGCATCAACCTCGACTGGGCGTTTCCCGGCGATGGTACTGCCGGCGACACGCAACGCACGGAACTCTGGTACAGCCGCACGCCGAACCGTGCCGACGCGATCAAGCTGTCGGATTACGCGTTCCCGCAAGCGTCGACGTCCATGCAGGGGCTCGCGGTCGGCCAGGTGTTCTATTTCTGGGCGCGGCTCGTCGACACGACTGGGAATATCGGCCCGTGGTTTCCGGCGAATGGTTCTGGTGTGCAGGGTCAGCCGTCGACGAACCAAAGCGAGTACGAGAAATATTTTGCTGGCCAGATCTCGCACTCGGCACTCGGCGAGGACCTGAAAAAGCCGATCGACGCGATTCCCGGGATTCAGCAGGGCGTTACGGATAACGCAACAGCGATCGCGAAGGAGGTGAAGGATCGCACTGATGCGATCACGAAAGAGGCGAAGGATCGAGCCGACGCGGTGGCCGAAGAAGCGCGCCAGCGTGGTGCGGCTGTGGCGTCCGAGCAGCAGGCGCGGCAGTCGGCCGATAGTTCGCTCGGGCAGCGGATCGATACGGTGACGGCGAGCGTCGGAGACGCGGCGGCCGCAGTGAAGCGAGAGGAAGCTGCGCGTATCGATGCGGACGGTGCTCTTGGCAAGCGCGTCGACACAGTCGTCGTGAAGGTTGGCGAAGCAACGACGTCGATTCAATCGGAAGTACAAGCGCGTCAGGATGGCGACGGCGCGCTCGGGAAGCGAATCGACGCTGTAAGTGTCGCTGTTGGGGAGAACAAGGCGGACATTATCACCGAGCAGCAGGTTCGCCAAAAGGCGGACTCCGCACTGGCCAGCCGCATTGACTCCGTGTCGGCACAGATCAATGTTCCGATGGCAGGTGACAGCGGCCAGGCGGCCGGATCGACGCAGGTAATGGCCGGCGTCTATTCGGAGCAATCGGCGCGTGCCGAGGCCGATATGGCGCTGGGTCAGCGGCTCGACACTGTTTCCGCGCAGATGCAGGTAGGGCAGGCGTCGTTGCGTGCGGACATTCGTACGGAGTCGAAAGCGCGTGTGGATGCGATCAGCGCGCAGGCCGAGCAGATCACGACGATACGCGCGCAGGCCAACGAGAGCGCCGCGGCAGTCCAGACGGTTGCGCAGTCATACGCGGATCTGAATGGGCGCGTTTCGGCGTCGTACCAGATCAAGACGCAGATAACGTCGGACGGTCGCACGTACATCGCTGGCATCGGCATCGGCATCAACAACGACAGCGGCATTGTCGAGTCGCAGGTGTTGGTGTCGGCGCAGCGCTTCGCGGTAGTCGACCCGAACAACGGCGGATCGTCGATCGTGCCGTTCGTGGTGCAGGGCGGGCAGGTGTTCTTGCGTCAGGCGCTCATCGGTGCTGGCTGGATCACGAACGCGATGATCGGCAGCTATATCCAGTCCGACAACTATGTTGCGGGAAAGCAGGGCTGGCGGCTCGATAAGAGCGGCTGGTTCGAGATCAACGCGTCCAACGGCAGCGGAAATCGACTGGTCCTCGACGGTAGCAGCGTGCGTGTTTATGACGGCAACGGCGTACTGCGCGTGCGCATGGGGATGTGGTGATGACGGCAGGGCTTCAGATTTTCGATGGCGCCGGTCGGCCGATTCTGGATGCGCACTCGCGCGCGGGGCGGGTTGTGGGGATCGTGCACACGGGTGGCAATGACGGGGGCGTTGCGGCCGATATGTCCGGCGGGGAACCGTTTTGGGCATTCATGCCTGATCAGATTTTTTACCGCGTGTCTGGCGCGGAGCCGTCCCCAGTTTTGTCTATCGACAGGTCGGGCGTGACCTGGCGCTATAGCGGTAATGCCAGTGGATCGAACGCGTACGTGAAGGTTCCGGGTTGGATTGTCTTTGGAGTGTATTGATGCCGGCGGGATTTCAAGCATTTACTGATACTGGCGTGTATCAGATAGACGGATCAACTCCGAACTATCAAATGGTGCGGGCGATGTCGGCGAATTCGGCGAACGGGGTGCTGCACCTGGCGCTAAACGATGCCGGTAAGCCGTTCTACACAACGTTGCCGAACGTGTCGTTCTCGTTCAACTCGACTGCTGGACCTATGTATGGCGTGTATGCGGCCGATGGCGTCGGGGTCACAGTATGGCGTACAGACCGAAGCGGCAACGCCTACACGCTGACGTTTATCACCGAGCGGCCATGCACTGTCTTCTTTTTTCTGTTTGATCGTGTGCCGCCGGCGGCCGGAAATTTTGGTCTGCAGGTATTCAACGAGAGGGGTGACCTGATCGCAGATTCGTCCAGGCCATTTCTGCGCGTGCTCGATGTGATTTACAACGAGTATCTGCCGGGAACAGGGTGGGACACACTTGGAGCGCCGGGTGCGCCTTGGGATTCGCGGGCATACGGCGTGCCCGTCATCGTGTCCGGAATTTACCCGGTTCGTCAGGCTTGGAGCTACGACCCTGCCGGCGTCGAACTAAGTTCGATTCGAGTGAGCGGAAATACGGTGTCGTGGGGCACAACAATGTATGGAGGTGGACGAAAGCCGAACTGGTCAGGGTTTCGAGAGCAATGGCATTCGCGCTTCATGGTGCTGGATGCAACTGGGATTGTCTGATCGGCCGCCAAACATTGGCGGCCTTTTTCGTTACGGGGAATAGATGCGAGCGAGTCCAACAGAGGTGGCGAGCTACGTGGGGAGCGTTACAGCTGTGGCGTCATCGCTGACGCTGACTGACATTGGGGTGATCGTCGGTATTTTGACGGCGTTCGCAACGTTCGGACTCAATTTCTTTTTTATGTGGCGGAAAGATCGCCGGGAACAGCGCGAGTCGGATATGCGCATCATGGAGATGGAGAGGCACGATGGCTGAATTGCCGAAGAAGACGCTTGTTGGTGTTGTGGGGGCTGCTGCGGCAGCCCTTCTTTTTTCCGCCGTGCCGAAGTTCGAGGGCGAGGTGTTGGTCGCGGCGCCGGACCCTATCGGGATCGTTACCGGATGCTTCGGCGATACGAAAGACGTGACGCTTGGCCAGCGCTTCACGCACGACGAATGCATTGCTCGGCTTGAGCAGCGCCTTATCGAGCATGCAGAGCCGACGTTGAAATGCACGCCGGGTCTGAAAGGGCATCCGTATCAGCTCGCAGCGGGCGTGAGCTTTGCCTACAACGTCGGGACGGGCGCGTACTGCCACAGCACGACAGCAAAGCGATTCAACTCGGGAGACTGGAAGGGGGCATGCCGCGCGATGAATGAGTCGGACAGTGGCAAGCCGCAGTGGGTATATGGCGGTGGCCGCGTGCTGCCCGGGCTAGTGAAGCGACGCGCATTCGAGCGCTCGTTGTGCGAACGGGGGTTGTGATGCTGCTTGACCCTCGCTTCTGGTTGACCGCCATCGCAGCAGTCGTCATCGGTGCGGCAGGCGGCTATTGCAAGGGACATCGCGACGCTGATCAATCGTCCATCGTCGAGAATCAGGCGAAGCAAATCCGGGATCTCGTCGCTGAGCGCGACGAGAGCGACCAAATTGCTCGCAAGCAACAGGGAAATGCTGAAGATGCTTGGAAAAAACGTGACCTGGCGCGCGCTGATGCTGTCGCCGCTGCTACTGCTGCTGACGGCCTGCGCAAGCAGCTTGCCGCTTATGTCGACCGAGCTCGCCATACCACCTCTGCGACCGGAGGCCCGGCAGCCGGCGACGCCCTCGATCTGCTCGCCGACATGCTCGGCCGGGCTGATGCGAGAGCGGGAGAGTTGGCAGCGATCGCTGACGAGCGGGGTATCGCCGGCGAGCAGTGCGAGCGCGACTATGACGCATTGACGGCATCTGCACGCTAGCGCATGCCGGCGCGGGTCATCTCTTTTCGAAGCAGATGCATGAGGCGAAACAACTGGCCCTGCGCGCCGGCCAGATCGCCCTTGTTGGTGACGTTCTTGTCTGTATATTCATACCATTCCTCAATCCGCTCGAGCGATTTGCGAAGCGCGCGAATCTCAAGGATGAGCCAGCGCACCTGGAGGTCGGTGTACTCCCGCCACAGGGTGCGCAGTTCTGCATCCGTCGGGGCGTCGAACTCCGGCATCACGGCCTTGATTTTGAAGCGCGGATCCGTCAGTGGGACGCGGTTGCGATCGATTCTCGTGGTCTCTATCGGCCGGCAAGTACCCAGGAATGTCGATCTTGCGTCCTTATCTACCCAAAATTCAAATTCTTCCTTTGTGAGCTCGACAGGGGTCCTCAGACGATTCTTGTCGCCTTGGAACCCGTACTCCCAGATGTAAGCCCACTGCGGCTTGATCACGTCGCCACCACTGTATAAAAACACAGTATATTTCGCGATAAGCTATCCCCGTCAAGGTCATAAAAATGGGGACGGGCGATGTGTACAAACTATCGAGCGCCGCACGAGGACTACGAGATCCGGGAACTGCGGATCGAGCCGTTCAGCGACCTGTATCGGGACTTCCCATGGAAGCCCGAGATCTACCAGGACTACCTCGCGCCGATCGTTGCAAACGTCGACGGAAAGCTCAGACCATTGGCGGCCGGCTTCGGCTTCTGGCCGCGTGCGTTACAGAAGGCGAACATCGACAAGGCGAAGGAGCAGGGCCGGAAGCCCCCGATCTTGCGCAGCACGATGAACGTGCGCGACGACAACCTCGGAAAGTCGCCGCTATACGGGCCGGCTTGGCGCGCCGGGCGCCGTTGCCTGATCCCGGCCGACTGGATCTACGAGCCGTGCTACGAGACGGGGAAGAACGTGTGGCACCGGATCGGGTTGGCCGACTGGCGAACGATGTGCGTCGCCGGCATCTGGCGAACACTGACGAGCCCGGACGGGGCTGAGCATCACACGATGTCGATGATCACGGTGAACGGTGAGGGGCACCCGATCTTCTCCCGCATGCACAAGCCGGGGGACGAGAAGCGCTCCGTCGTGATCCTGCGACCGGCCGACTACAACGAGTGGCTGCGCACGAAAAATGTTGAGGTTGCGCGCGCAATGCTGCAGCTTTACCCAGCCGACGAGATGGTCGCCGAGCCGCGCGCAAACTAACCGGTCTACTGAAGCTTCGGCGTTTTGTGCAGCTCGACCCAGTAGCCGTTGAGTTCATCGTCTGGCACGTTGAATCGCTGCAGCCATGCCTCGCTTGCCACGCTGGTATTGAGCAGCGGCGCCGTGCTGCTCGCGGTGCCGCTTTGCAGGCTGTTGATCTTGTTGGCGACGATCGCGCGCAACGTATGGTTCAGCAGCACATATGCAGCGGGTGGTGCGGGAGGGATTCCCTTTCCCAAGGGCACCCCGGCGACCGGATCTACGCCGGCCTGAATGACCAGGCCGCCAATTCCGAACGGTGTCTTTCGGTACCAGTCCGGTGGGAGCATCAGGCTATCAGCGCCGCCCGCCCGCTGAATGAGGTCAGAATTCAGCGCGACCAGCCAGTCGACGGTCTTGATCTTCTCCACCAGGTCACGGAGTCCAGTCCGCATCGGATCGCCGACGTCGATGCCGGGGCCGTATAGGCGTCCCCAGAAATACTCGCTCGCTTCGTTCGGCCGACGGCCCATCGGTGGGACGTTCACCCCGTAGCCGGCGTGCCCGTGGACGGTCGGTACGGCTGCCGCAAACTCAGCGAACAGCTTCTCGAATGTGCCGGGGCTGATCTGCAGGAAACGACGCGGCACCGTGAACACCATCACATCAAGGCCGCGAGTACCCATCGCGGCTTGCCAGTCCTCGAGACAGAACACGGAAAATTCGTAGAACCCTGCCGCAAGCTTGTGGTCGGCGCTGGTAGTCGATGAAACGAGGATCGATTCGCTCGGCAGATCCTTCGCCAGGGTCGGAAATCCCCGTGCCTTGTCGAATGCGACGGGCTTTTCCCCTTCCTCGTAGAACCAACGCATCGGGCCGGATTTCGGCTCTTCGATTCCAGCCTCCTTGGCGGAGGCCTTCTCGTACTCGGTGATCGTTTCGATGTATCGTTCGTAGCAAGCAACGAGAGCATGCCGTACCGCAGGGGTATATCCACCCTTGAAGTACAGTACACCGCGCACGACAAGCGCCGCGCCTACGATCCCTTTTTGGTACGGTTCTTCGTACAGGCCGAACGGCAGGGTGTCTTGTCGCCGCGGATCCTTCGCCCACGCAATCAGTTCGTCTTTCGTCATGGTCTTCAGAGAGGGAAGGGCGATGGGGTCGGGCCTGGTCCTGGTGCCGGCGGCAGTCCGAGGGGCGTGCGGCTCGATTTGCTCGGAGCATCACCGAAAATATCTTCGGTTTCGGAATGCGTCTGGGCCGATCGAGCGGGCTGCCGCGCGCGCTTCTCGTCCCCGCATCCACAGTCAGCTCGATCGAGGGGGGCATACTTGTCGTCGTCGCCTGCAATCCGCCGATATGCGTCTTCCTGACCGAGGCCAAAATCATCGTCGAACTTCATTTCGACGACGGCTCGAATGTTCGATTGTACCGGCGGCTGCGATGGGTCGTTCACGACCACCACGTCGGGGCGGCGAGTTTGGATCTTTCCGGCTCGCTTTCCTGCCAGGTAGCCGGCCATCTTTCCCGGCCAACTGTTGCGGATGTATTCCAACAGGTTGTCGTGAGGCACCAACGGATCATCATCCGACATGATCGGCGACGGTGGCTCGGTGGTCATGTTGTAGCTGATCTCCGGAACGTAGGGCGTTTTTTCGCCTGTCTTCTCGACCGATCGCTCGTTCTCGAAGTCGATCCGCTCTTTCACACACTTCTGCCGCAGGAGACGCCCACCGCCGCGTGTCCAAACGCCCATCCCGTTGCATTTGCACATGACGGGGCAGAGCATTGCCTTGTCGGCTGCTGTTAAGCCCTTCCTAGCCCCCACGAGGGTAGTTTTTCCGCCGCGCGCTGGGGTCCCCGATGCTGACCCGCCAGAGTATTCGCTCATGCGGTTTCCGAACCGGTACCGTCGTGGCTGAACGTGAGCGACGCTGATTGGCTGCTGCTCAGCCAGTCCGTGTGTCCGTTCGCGTCGGTTGTGCCTTGAATCGTTTGGCCGTCGGAGGATGTGGCGGTGTAGGGGTGATTCGCCAGCGGCGCGCGCGTCTTGTCATCGACAAGTTGGAAGCGGCCGCGAAACGCGCCATCGTCCTGCGGGGCTGTTTGTGCGATCACGCTTTTGCCTGGTCCGACCGATCCGCCCGCGCCAGACGTCGGTTCGACGGTCGCCATGCCTTGCGAAGCAATCAGCGTCGCGCCGCATGCGGTCTTGTCACCATCAGTCGCAACGGCTCGGCCGCCGAACGTCATGCTGCGAATCCTGACGCCGACGATCGGATAGACGCCGCCGCACTTCGGGCACGACACCATGTCACCTTCGAGGGCGAGGGGCTTACCGAAAACGATATTAGTCGACGTGCAGGAAATCACGCGGCCGCCGTGTGACGTCGTGTCGCCTTCTCGAATGAATGCTGAACCCATGCGCAATCCTCACAGGAAAAACTGAACGGAATGTAGCATGCGCTGCACACGTCATTAGCCTGTCAGGGTTGCGGGGTGGGGATCTGGCGCGCTCGGGTGTATGAATACCGCACCGAGCGTCACACGATGGCGATGATCACGGTGACCGGCGAGGGTCACCCGATTTTTTCCCGGATGCACAAGCCGGATGACGAGAAGCGAGCCGTCGTGATCCTGCATCCAGACGACTGGGAGGAATGGTTGACGACACCAAACGTAGAGGCAGCGCGTGCGATGCTACGGCTCTATCCAGTCGATGAGATGGCAACTGAGGCGGCCTCAGTATTGCCCGGGCGGCAAAAGGACTGTCCATAAGGGGCCGGAGTGAGAGGCTGCCGTCCCAGCTACCCCAAGCGATTGATCAAAAGCGGAAGCGGGATGCGAGGGTGATTTCTTAAGCGAAATATCTTGTAGTCCCCGTGCGCCGATTTTTCCGGCTCAGGAATTTCGGCGCTTCGCTGAGTTACGCCTTTTCTAACTTGCTGTCTTGGAGCGAAGTTGATGACGCCAAAAAAACAATCCTCAAATTTTTCAGTTGGCCAGTGCTTGTTGAAGCAGGCTAAGCTTAATAGCCACTGGAATAGGAGGCGTGCGATTTCAATCTGCTTTGAGGCGCCACCTTCTTTGTTGGATTTCAAATCCATTGCGCAAAAATAAGTTTTCCCTTCGTGATTTAATACGATCATTGCGTCGCATACAGATCTGATGCCTGGAAGTGGGCAATTTTCCCTTATAAAGGGAATGGGATCGACGCCCCCGCGATCCAGTGAAAATGCAATGGCTGAGCATCCGCCAATTAGCACTTTTTTATTGTTTGAGTTTTCGGCATGCTCTTCGACGGACCAGTATGATCCAACTCGTTCGAGACGCCAGGCATCTGAAATTAAATCTTCAAATAATTTTACGCCCACAACTATCCCCGTATCGTTTTTGTGAAGTATTATTCCTGGCTGCTGAGATATTCGTAATAAATGCTGTCGCTTGTTTCGTTTAGATCGTGTATTACGCTGTCGAAGGTTTTTGCGGCAATACCTTCCTCCGGGGTGATATTCATTTCAATAATTTCGCCATCATCAAAAAGGTATGCCGCAACATCTTCCGGATTCAGAATTTCGTTTTCTTGATAGTTGTGCAGCTTCATCAGCTCGTCCCGCTTGGGGTGGGCACGAGAAAGCATCATCAATGAGTTGAGCTCGCGAATAAGATAATCGCTGTGCGTGCTAATTACAATCTTCAATCCCTGATTTGCGAGGGTAGCAAGAATCCGCGCAATCTTTCGCTGTGCACCTGGATGTAGGTTGAGCTCGGGTTCGTCGATCATTAAAACGTCTCCCGAGCTAGCGAGGTGATCAAGGAAAAACCAGAGGCCAAACAAACTTTTGGCAGTAGACGATGACATATGAAGTGGCATCGTTGGTGCTTGGGCATCCGTACGTTTTCTTTTTTGCGGCGTAAAGGAAATTACTCCCTCATTGTCGATTTCGTATTTTCCGGCGAGAAGGCTTTTTCTAAGCGCGTCTGCGCGAGTACGAAAGAGAGGGCTTTTCAGGCGTCGCAAGGTACGCAACTCATTGAGCCAATCAATATAATCTGCGATTGGCTCGGCATAGCGAGATCTCAGAATGTCGGTAAGCAGTTTGTTAATATCGATTTCTTCTCGGCTCGCGTGGTGAAAAAGCGCACTTCGGCGCGTGCTGAGTTCTCGGTAAAATAGATGTAGTCCAGCTCGTTCTGCCGGAATAAGGAAGACCTTCTTTGTTTCCGATTGATCAAGAAGGAATCTGACAATGGCATCTGAGATGTGTCGGCCTACGTCAGGAAGCTTATCCGAAAGAAGGGTGAGTTGGGCGACAGATTTTCCGGCCGGTTTCAGTATGCGGAGCGCGTCATTTTGTTTGCCCACTTCAAGTCGAAAATCGAGGGGGGACGTGGTGATGGTCTGAAGTAGACTATCTTTTGATAGCTGCCAATCAAATGAGCTCTTTTTGAATATGTCGCTATCGACATTGAATACTCGTCCCAAGCGAATTCTTCCGCCCTGATGAATAAGCGAGATTATTCGTCGATAGTTTTTGGATGCCCAGTCAGAAAGATCCCAAGAGTATTCGCCATTTTGCGTTAGAGCACCCGCAACCTCTTGAAGTTGGGGTAGAGGCATATTGGATGGCAAATAATCAAGACACCCGTAGAGTGCATACATCGCCCACGTTTTTCCTGTATTATTTGGGCCGCAAAATATCGTGAGTGGTTTTATTTCAAACTCGCCACTCTTTATGTATCCGAAGTCATTGATTCGGAATTTTGGGTTGTGCGTGCTTTCAGAGATCAAAGGTCAGCCTCTCGTTCGTGTAGGCGATTCGTCAATGCAGTGCGCCGATTCGCGTGCTAACGCATTGTACCCGCACTCCTTGACGTGTGGCTCTGACGAGAAAGGCGGCAGACATGTGTGAGGAGAGGCAGCCAGATGCGCTGGTCTTTCGGGAGCAATTCGCAACACCCGTGGTTGAGTTCACTCGATCGGGGGCTTCTCCATTTGGCATCTCAATCCGTGTCATCGCGTAGAAATTGGAATAGCTTTGCTGGATGGTCGTTTGCCGGTGCGGCCACGCATAACTTCGAAGATTGGGGCCGACGTGGTCGGTACGGTGTCCGGTTGACGAGATGGTGGCGGAATCGGGCCGCGCAGAGGTTGGCAGCGAACCAAAGAGGAGTGGGTTTTTCTGCCTTCGCGCGCAGCGTCACTGTACGCATCTACAGCATTGAAGAGGGCAGAAACCCGCATGGCGTTGCGGGTATGTGCCTAGTCAACTGATCTCACATACAGCAGAATCGGCCTTCAAATCCGGTAGGGGCACAAACGTCCGAAGCTCTGCCGCCGTGGCTAGCAACCACGAAACCACGATGAATGGCTGTACACGACGAATGTCGACGCGGCGCGTGATGCTGCAGCTCTATCCGGCCGACGAGATGCTTGGACAACCTGATGAATCTCAGGGGTGATAGAGATCAACGCTTTGGGGTTGGACGTCTGTTACGTGATTGACGAGTAACATTAGATATGCGTTAAATCTGCTGGCGAGATTTAGCTCATGCTCGCGGCGAAATCATACAATCACGGGGATAACGATGTCTATTACCATATTTACCGCTAATCCGCAAAACCTTCTTGATGCTATCAAGAAAGCTATTAACGAAAAAGAAGTCGACACGTGGGCTTACGACAGTGATGGCGATTTCTATCACACTCCGGATCAATGGAGTGGAAAGCTTGGTTGCGCCCAAGTGTTCAGCAGGGAATCTTGGTGTTGGGTTTGTTGGGGCAGGAGGACGTGATCATGACCAAGGTCGTATATGGGGTGTATCATGGTCGGTTTTTGGAAATGCTGTTGGCGCATTTCGACCACTCCTTTTCAAATGCGACCGCGACCGCGCACGCAGATTCAACCGACAACTACAAAGTTGCGACCTGAGGCCGCCTGACTGGCGCAGAGTGATGCCAACTGGCGTAGTTTTTGGCGTAAGTTTTGAACGCGGGCTATGCCAAGGCTAGGTATATCACTACTTCGAAGAAAACGAGTAATCCCCACGGGCGCTGCCGGCGCCCGTTTCTCGTCATCAGTTCCCGTGATCGTCGCCGGCGGACGCGACGATCACGATTCCCCCTTCTTCCGCGCTGCCTTCGGGTTGGTGACGACCCTCCTGTCACGCCGCCTGAACGATCCTGTTCCCCATGTCCACACCGTCGAAAATCGAAACCGCGCGTCTGACGCTGCGTCGCTGGCAGCCGGTGGATGCGGGCGCGCTGTCGGCGCTGCATGCGGATCCGGACGTGACCGCGTGGCTCGCGCGCGGCCCGATGTCCGTTGACGAGGCGAGCGACGTCATCGCGCGCTTCGACGCGCATTTCGATGCGTACGGTTTCGGCCCGTGGGCAGTCGAGCGCCGCGCCGACGGGATGTTGATCGGGGTGTGCGGCCTGTCGCGCGAGGTGCGCGCAACGCACCCGATGGCGCCGTGCGTCGAGATCATGTGGCGGCAGGCTCGCCACGCATGGGGGCATGGCTACGTCGCCGAAGCGGCTGCTGCCGCGTTGGCCGACGGGTTCGAGCGGATCGGGCTCGGCGAGATTCTCGCGTGGACCGCCGACACCAATCTACGATCGCAGCACGTGATGCAGCGGCTCGGCATGCAGCGTCAGCCCGCGCGCGATTTCGACCATCCCGCGTTGCCGGAAGGGCACGCGCTGCGTCGGCACGTCGTGTATGCCGCGCGCGCCGCCGGCCTGGCCGGCGCGTAACGACTCACGCGGATTCGCCCGTCAGCGCCACGTACCGTTCTGCAGCACGATCCGGTAGCCGTCGGCATCCTCGAAGGTCTGGCCGGATATTTCCCAGTACGGATTGAACGACGTCACGGGCATGAAGCCGTGCGCCGTGGCGCGTGCGCAGGCGGCTTCCCATTCCGGCCGATCGGGCAGGTAGAACACGATCAGGTCTTCAGGCGTTGGCGACGGCGCGATCGGATGGTCGGGGCAGTGCGTGAATTCGAAGTGATAGTCGAGGCCGTCGCGTCCGAGCATCACGCCGGAAAAGCCGTCGTGATCCTCAAAGCGTGCGAGAACAGACAGGTCGAGAGCGTCGCGATACATGCGCTCGGTTCGGGCGAGGTTGCTGACCGGGCGGGCAATGCGCAGATGGGCGTGCAAGATGGCCTCGAGGGAGCGTGGCAGACCCGCCGATGATAATCGATCCGGATCTTGGCGCGCTGGAATGCCCAGGCAGGCAATCGATGAAGGAGGGTGGTGGTATGGCCCCGCAATTCGAGCAGGCAAGAAAAAGCCCGCTACATTGAGCGGGCTGAATCCATGTTTGGAGACATGGAGGAGACAGACGTGAATTTAAGGGAAAACCCGAGTCATGGCAAGCCCTAGTTGTATCGATACAACTTCATGTTGCGCCGCGTTCACATACCGCCGGCCCGCGCGTGCGCCGCAAACGCGCTGAATCGCTCCTGCGCGACCGGCAACGCGAACTTGTCGCGCATCTCCGTCTCGATCCATGCACAGGCCTCGCGTGCGCAGTCGGTCAGCGCGTGGCGTGTCGCATGCCCGTCGATGTCGTAGAGGAAGCGCACGCCGACCTCGTCGTCGGCGACTTGTCGCTCGAGCTGGTTGAGCTGCAGTTGCGGCCCGTGCTGTTGCGACAGCGCGCGCAATTCGTCGAAGTGATATTCGAGCCAGTCGGCAAAGAACAGCGCGTCGCTGTGGCACGGCAGCCGGAAGGCCGCGCTGCGCGACGGACGCGGCCCGGCTTCACCGGCCGGTGCGTGCGGTTCGCCGTCGGTGGCGATGGACGTGTCGACAGGGGCAAGCGGGTGCTGAAGCCGGCGGTAGGGCTCGCGATCGCGCAGCGCATGCCACAGCAATTCGTCACCGGCGGCGCCGGACGGCTGCATCGTCAGGTCATGCCGGCCTTCGCCGGCCGGGGCGATGTCGCGGATCACGAGGCGCAGCGAGCAGAGCGGCTCGTCCGCGACCAGCAACGTCGCTGCACGCGACAGCCCGCAGACCAGCGGCGCCGCGCCGGCGGCACGGAACACGAGGCCGCGACGGTCGAGCCGCACGAGCGGCAGCGGCCGTGGAAACGACGGGTAGGCGACCGTAATGCGGGCGCCGCCGGCGCTCGTCAACCCGGGCATCATCGCGCGAAAGACCTGAGACTGGTCCACGTTGATTCTCCTTCGTTACGATGCCGCCCGGCAGGAACGCGCGTTCCGGGTCAGGCGGCGATGGCTTGCCGGGCGGCCTGCCCCGGCTCGATTCCTAGTGCGGCAAACGTTTGCGGATCGATGTCGATCCAGCACGCGACCACCAGACGCCCATCCACCTGCTTCGGCGGGCCTGCGCGGTGCGCGTGTATGCCGATCCGGCGGAACAGCCGCTCCATGCTCGCGAACGTCACGCCGATCAGCTGCCGCGCGCCGAGCTGCGCCGCGCACTCGACGACGGCCGCGAGCATCGGGCGCACGGCCCATTCGGCATTGCCCGGCCCGCCTTCGTCGTCGGTCGCCGCGAACCGGGACAGCTCCCAGACAGCGGCCGATTGCGGCAGCGGCATGTCTTCGGCAATCAGGTCGGCGAACAGCGACTTCAGCAGATACGGGCGCGTCGTCGGCAGCAGGCGCGCACATCCGCACATGTCGCCGCTGGCGTTTCGCGCAAACACGTAGACGGTATCGTCGCGATCGAACTGGTCGCGCTCGAAGCTTTCGTTCGCCGACGGGAGCGCCCAACCGAGCTGTTCGACGAACACACGGCGCCGATAGCGCCCTAGATCCGCTGCAAGTTCGTGTGGCAACCGCCCTTCCTCGTGAACGAAGGTCCGCATGGTGTCCTCGGATCTGTGCTTTTGTATGTGCGCATTACATCGCGCCGCACGAGGGGGCTGTAACTGGTAACTCTTACAGGGTGACGGTGGAATGATGCCGATCAGGACGTGGTAACGGTTTCTTGATCAACGGGATTGAAAACCGTGCCGCTTTTGCTTATAAAGAGCGCCAGCACTGCGTAAATTGTCAGAGGAATGCGGGGCCAGTTGTCACTGGAGCGTCGGACCGGCATGATAGGCGTCGTTGTGCCCGAGCAGGGCTGACGCGACCGCTGCGGGCCAGTCGATGCGCGCGAGCCGCGCGGCAAGCGCGGCGGCCGTGCGGAGCATGCCGATGTCGGCACCCGTGGCGTCGACGGCCATCACGTTGCTGCGGACGTCGCCGCCCGCGATCACGAACGTGCCCGTCGCGCGTTCGAGGTACCAGTCCCAGCCGACCGTCACGTAAGCGACGCCGGCGCTGGCCGGGCGATGCCATTCGGTATAACCGGCGAGGCGTGCGTCGATTGCGCTGTCGCGCAGTTCCGCACGCAGCGAGGCGTCGAGGCCGCTTGCGACATGGTCGAGCGCAAGCACGGCCAGTGCGCTTTCTGACAGGCGTACGTAGCCGTCCGGGGACGGGCCGGGGACCGGGTGCAGCAAAGGTGAAGTCATGCGCGGAATGTATCAGCGTCGAACGGGTGCTGGAACCTGACAAGTATGACAGCGTGACGTTGTCGGAGAATGAATGGAACTGCGCTGGCAGGATGCCTATCAACAATTCAGTGCCGCGGAAGACGAGCAGCAGCTCTTCCAGCGGATCGCCGCCTATTCCAAACGGCTGGGATTCGAATACTGCTGTTATGGCATTCGCGTGCCGCTGCCGGTATCGAAGCCGTCGGTAGCCATCTTCGATACCTATCCCGACGGCTGGATGGCGCACTATCAGGCGCACAACTACATCGAGATCGATTCGACGGTTCGCGACGGCGCGCTCAGCACCAACATGATCGTCTGGCCGGACGTCGACCAGATCGCACCGTGCCCGCTGTGGCAGGACGCGCGTGATTTCGGGCTGTCGGTGGGCGTCGCGCAATCGAGCTGGGCGGCCCGCGGCGCGTTCGGCCTGCTGAGCATCGCACGCCATGCGGACCGCCTGACGCCGGCCGAAATCAACATGCTGACGCTCCAGACGAACTGGCTCGCGAACCTGTCGCATTCGCTGATGAGCCGCTTCATGGTGCCGAAGCTGTCGCCGGCGGCGGGCGTCACGCTGACCGCGCGCGAGCGCGAGGTGCTGTGCTGGACGGCCGAGGGCAAGACCGCGTGCGAAATCGGCCAGATCCTCAGCATCTCGGAGCGAACGGTCAACTTCCATGTCAACAACATCCTCGAGAAGCTGGGTGCGACGAACAAGGTCCAGGCGGTCGTCAAGGCAATCTCGGCCGGGCTGATCGAGGCGCCCTGACCTCGAACGAGGGCGGGCGGCAGCGCGAAATACCGCTGCCGCCAGGCCGCTCACTCCATCATCGGCTCCGCTTCCTTCGCGGTCCAGCTCACGCTGGAAATGCTTTTCTCCATGCTCATCCGGCTCGCGATCTGCTCGAGCTTCTGCTGATCCTTCGGATGCAGCTTCAGTGTCGCGGTCACCTTCAGCCGGTCCGGCTGGTCGGGCACATCCTCGCTCGTGAGGCTCTGGAACGACAGCGGCTTCGCGTACATCGAGTTCGACAGCAGCGTGCGGATGTGCACTTCGTCGGCGGTCAGGCAGATCACGGTGATCTGGTATTCGCGCACGAGATCGGCGTTCGACACCGGGGTTGCGTTGATCGCCTGGCTGACGCCGCGCAGCACCGTGTTGGTGAGGAGTACGACGCCCGTGCCGGCAAGCGCGGGCACGTAATGACCGGAGCCGGCCAGTACGCCGACGGCGGCCGAGCACCACAGGGTCGCGGCCGTGTTGATGCCCTGGATCGAGCCCTTGTCGCGCATGATCACGCCGCCGCCGAGAAAGCCGACGCCCGACACGACGTATGCGGCGATCTGCGTGACGCCCGCGACGCCGTTGCCGGTCAGCACGCCGAGCGTGACGAACAGGCACGCGCCGCTCGCGACGAGCGTGATCGTGCGCAGGCCGGCCGTGCGCTGGCGCATCTGGCGCTCGAGGCCGATGGCGACGCCGCAGGCGAACGCGGTGAAAAGGCGGAGTGCGAAATCGAAAGTCATGGTTGTCCTGCCGGTGCAAGAAGCGCGTGCCGTCCCGCGCCGCTGCGGCGCAAGGCCGAAGGCGACACGACGATAGCCGTCATCGCGCGGTACTGTACCGCGCGAATGCGTCATTCAGTGTGAAACGGTAGGCGTGCGGCTCGCGGAACGCGAGCCGGGCAGGAGAACTGCGTCGGACAGGCGTTCAGGCGGCAAGCGGCGCACGCAACGGAGTGCTGCAACTGTCCACGATGGTTCCTGAAGGAAGAATGGCCGGCATTCTAGTGGGCGGCGCGCGCATGCGTCAACCGCCTCGCGGCGGTCGTGCTACTGCGCCGAGCCGATCGTCCCCGTTGCGAGCGCGAGCGCGGCGGCAGCGGACAGCGCACCGGCATAGCTGTCGACCTCCGCGTTGCGCGCGGCGAGCAACTGGCTTTGCGCGATCGTCGCATCGGTGACCGAACCGACGCCGTTCCGGTACGCGGTCAGCGCCGCGTCGTAGCTCGTCTGCGCGGCATCGACGAGCGCCTTCGCGGCGTCGTGCGACGCAAGGCTCGTCTGCACCGCGTTCTGCGCGGCGACGACCTGGCGGACGGCTTCCTCCTTGGTCCGCGTGAGTCGGGCGGACGCGCTTTCCGCGTCGTTGCGCGCCTGCATCAGCACGGCCGAGCGCATGCCGCCGTCGTACAGCGGGATCGTCACGCCGAGGAACACGCCGCCGCCGTAGCGGCTGCCGTTCAGGTTGACGGTCGGTGACTGGTCGCCGATCGCGGGCAGCGCGGAGATGGACGTGCCGCCGCTCGCGTACGACGTCGACGCGGACAGGAAGATCTTCGGCATGAACGCGGCTTCCGCGGCCTTGATCTTCGCGCGATTGGCTTTTTCAAGCGCGAACGCGCCCTGCAGGTCGGGGCGGCGCGCAATTGCGTCCGACACGATCGCGTCGACCGACGAGCCGAGTGCGGGCGGCAGCGGCCGCTTCGGCAGCGCGGCGATGGTCGGCTTCGACAGCGGCGAGATGCCGAGCGCGGAGACGAGGGCGAGATAGCTGTCGCTCTCCGCGCCGTTCGCCTGCACGAGCGCGAGGTTGGCCTGCGCGCGGTTCTGCGTCGCCTGTGCGAGCTCGACGACCGTGCCGACGCCGTGCTTGAGCCGCGCGCGGGAGGCCGCGAGGATCGCGTCCGCGTTCGCGAGGCCCTGCTGCGCGCTGAGGGCGCGCGAGCGCGCGGCTTCGTAGCGGTAGTACGCGACGGTCACGTCGTGGATCACCTGCTGGTGCACGGCCGTGAA
>NZ_ASSI01000160.1:0-970 GCF_000466765.1 Burkholderia sp. AU4i
CCCGCCACGGCGCGATCGCGCAGGCGCTCGGGCTGGTTCACTACGAACCGTCGTGGGTGCGTCCGGCCGCCACGTGGCTCGCCACGCGGCGGCGCGCGCTCGCGGAACTCGGCGCCCTCGAAGGCCCGCTGTTCCTGCTCGCCGAACGCAAGCCCGGCGACGCGGCGATCGCCGCGCAGCTCGCGCGCGTGACCGACCCGCGCGACGACGAAGCCGCGCGTCATGCGGATTCGCCCGCGCCGCCGACCACCGCGCCGGGCCTCGCCCCTGCCGACCCTGCGCGCGACGCGCTGCTGAACCTGATCGACACGCGGCTCGCGCATATCGCCGACGCCGCCCGTCAAGCCACACCGAAGGAGCCTGCCCCCCATGCGCCTACCTGAACCGCCGGCCGCCTCGATCGCCGCCGCCGCCCTCGCGACCGCCGTCGCGCTGGCCGGCTGCGCGACGTCATCGATCGATCTGGCGCCGGAGGCGTCCGACCGCCCATGGCAGCCGCAAACGTCGGCTGCCGGCGACATCGTGCCGGGCCCGCCGCGCGCGTCCGCGCAAGGTTCGCACGACTACACGCTGCCCGCGTCGCCCGCGCTCGCGTCCGTCTCGCCGCCGGCTGCGCTCGATGCCGCGCACGCGTACACGCTGCCCGAACTGATCGATCTCGCCGAATCGGCGAACCCGCTGACCCGCATCGCGTGGAACGACGCGCGCAACGCGGCGCTCGCGGTCGGCCTGGCCAAGGCCGCCTACCTGCCGAGGTTGTCGGCGACGGCCATGGGCGCATACCAGGCAAACCACGGCTCGACGTCGACGATCCTCGGCGACTCGTCGAGCGACACCACCGTTCACGGCACGATCTCGGCGCTGTCGCTGCAATGGCTGCTGTTCGATTTCGGCGGCCGCGCGGCGCGCGTCGAGGCGGCCGAGCAGGCGTCGATCGCGTCGAACGTCGCGTTCACGGCCGTGCACCAGC
>NZ_ASSI01000161.1:0-1431 GCF_000466765.1 Burkholderia sp. AU4i
GAGCTAAAGTCGGAAGTGGTGTACGGGGGAGTTGAGGCGGAAGGTTGAAGGCGGTGGAGGTTTCAGCTGAGAATCTGATTGTCGAAGTCGGAAACCAGCAAACAACAAACCATCCACCATGAGCAAGTTTACGGAAAAAGAAGTCATCGGTCTATCGGGTGCCGGTCTCGGCCTGGACGAGTTGGTCCGCCAAGGAGCACGGCAGGTGATTCAACAAGCGATTGAAGCGGAGCTGGCAGAGCTGATGGAGCGGTTCGCGAACGTCAAGACCATGCACGGGCAGCGCGCCGTGGTGCGCAACGGCTACTTGCCGGAACGCGAGGTATTGACGGCGGCCGGGCCGATTCCGGTGAAAGTGCCGAAGGTGCGCGATCGATCGGGATCAGGCGTGAAGTTCAATTCGTCGATCGTGCCGCCGTACGTGAGGAAGTCGCCCCGCGTGAGCGCCGCGTTGCCGTGGCTGTATCTGAAGGGCATCTCGACGGGCGACATGAGCGAAGCGTTGAGCGTGCTGTTGGGTGAGGATGCCAAGGGTTTGTCGGCGAATGTGGTGAGCCGGCTAAAGGCGCAATGGACCGAAGAACACGTAGCCTGGAGCAAGCGAGACTTGTCGAAATCGCGCTATGTGTACTGGTGGGTCGACGGCATTCACACCGGGCTGCGCAGCGAGAATTCGGACGGTCAATGCCTGCTGGTGATCATCGGCGTGAGGCCGGATGGGAGCAAAGAGCGCGTGGCGATCGGCGACGGCTACCGTGAGACGAAGGCGTCGTGGCTGGAGCTGCTGCTGGAGCTGAAAGCGCGTGGCTTGCAGGCGGGGCCATTGCTGGCTGTTGGCGACGGCGCAATGGGCTTCTGGGCGGCCCTGGAAGAAGTGTTTCCGGCCACGCGTGGCCAGCGCTGCTGGTTTCACAAGATGGGCAACGTGCTCAATGCGCTGCCGAAGTCGCAACAGGGGCGCGCGAAGGCGGACATGCAGGCGATCTGGATGGCCGCCACGCGCGCCGAGGCACATGCCGCGTTCGATCGTTTCGTGTCGATCTATGCGGCGAAATATCCGAAAGCAGCCGAAACGCTGAAGAAGGATCGAGACAGCTTGCTCGCGTTTTACGACTTCCCTGCCGAGCATTGGCAGCATCTGCGCACCACCAACGCGATCGAGTCGACGTTCGCGACCGTGCGGCACCGCACGACACGTACGCGCAATTGCGTGTCGCGACCAACCTTCCTCGGTCTGGCATTCAAGCTGATCGAGGAGGCTGAGAAGACTTGGCGCCGTATTAACGGCCCGGAAAAGATCAAGCTGTTGCTCGAGGGCATTGCCTTTAAGGACGGCGAACCGGTGCAAGACGATCGACCGGTTCAGCAGAAACGCGCCGCTTGAAATCGACCGCCATCAAAATGTTCGTACACCACTCTTGACGTTAGCTC
>NZ_ASSI01000162.1:0-2484 GCF_000466765.1 Burkholderia sp. AU4i
GTAAGCACCCGGTCACGACCGTCTTGAGCGAGTGACGAAAGACGGCAAGGATAGTGCCCGCGAAATATTTAGCGGGCGCGAAAATGGACAGATCTGACGACGTTCTGACGGCGGAACCGAAACGGCCGAACTTCCCGGAGGAGTACCGTCGGGCGATTGTGGAGATGACACTCAAGCCTGGGGCATCGACTTCGCGGATTGCGCGCGAGCATGGGCTGAACGTCAATATGGTGTTTAAGTGGCGGCAGCGATTCAAGAAAGAATTGATCGCGAATGACATGCCGACGCTGGTGCCAGCGATCGCCGAGTCAGCACAGTTGCTGCCGGTGAGTGTGATCGACACACCGCTACCGCCTGCGCAGGCAGCCACCGTCCCAGCGAGTGCTGCCGGTTGCGAGATTGAAGTTGAGACTGGTAAACGGCGGGTATTTATCCGCGGCGTGTCACAGGAGTTCGCCGAGCGCTTCCTGAGGGACTGCCTGAAATGATTCCACCGAATACGCGGATCTGGATCGCGGCAGGCGTGACTGACATGCGTTCTGGCTTCAATTCCCTGGCTGCGAAGGTGCAAACCGTTCTGGACAAAGACCCCTACGGCGGCAACATCTTCCTCTTCAGGGGCAAGCGGGGCGATCTGTTGAAAGCGCTTTACTGGTGTGACGGCGGGCTATGCCTGTTTGCAAAACGCCTTGAAAAAGGGCATTTTGCGTGGCCGCGGGCTGACTCCGGTGTTGTCTCGCTCACCACCGCCCAGCTCTCGCTCCTGCTCGAAGGCTTCGATTGGCGGCAGCCAGTCGAAACAGCGCGCCCGCGCAGCGCGTTGTAAACGTCCATTACAGGCGACGGTCCCGCGCGATGGGACCGTGTAAACTCGCTGCATGTCTGCCTGTTCCGATGATCTCCCCGACGATGTTGATGCGCTCAAGGCGATGGTTGCCCGGCTGCGCGAGCAGCTCTCGTCGCGTGCCATCGAAATCGAGCAACTGAAGCTGACCATCGCGAAGCTGCGCCGCATGCAGTTCGGCCGCAAGTCGGAAAAACTCGATCACCAGATCGAACAGCTCGAACTCCGTCTGGAAGACCTGCTTGCTGATGAAGGGGCGACCGATATGGCCGCCCCTACGGCTGCACAGCGCTCGCGTCGTGAGAGTGCCGGACGCAAGCCGCTGCCCGAGCACCTTGAGCGCGAAGATCGCACCCACCTGCCTGAAGGCGATGGTTGCCCCGATTGCGGCGGTCGGCTCAAGCCGCTGGGCGAAGACGTTGCCGAACAGCTCGAATATGTGCGGGCGCACTTCCGTGTGATCCGTCATCGTCGCCCGAAGCTGGCCTGCGCGTGCTGTGATCGCATCGTGCAGGCAGCAGCCCCGAGCCGCCCGATCGACCGGGGGATTGCTGGCCCGGCGCTGCTGGCGCACATCGCGGTATCGAAGTTCAGCTATCACATCCCGCTTCACCGACAGGCCGTCATGTACGCGCGCGATGGTGTCGAGATCGATCCCGGTGCGATGGGTTACTGGATCGGCAGCATCTCGCACCTGCTCTCGCCGCTGGTTGACGCCGTGCGTCGTTACGCGCTGGCCGGCAGCAAGATCCACTCAGACGATACGCCGATGCCGGTGCTGGCTCCAGGCAACGGCCGTACGAAAACCGGCCGTCTGTGGGTCTATGTACGCGACGACCGCTCAAGCGGTTCCGATGAGCCACCAGCAGTCTGGTTTGCCTATACACCCGACCGGCGTGGCGAACATCCCCAGCAACATCTGGCTCAGTTTGCGGGGGTACTTCAGGCCGATGCGTTCGCCGGCTACGCCGAACTGTATCGCGGCGGCCGCATCCAGGAAGCCGCCTGCATGGCGCACGCGCGCCGCAAGATCCACGACCTTCATGCAGTGCGCCCGAACGCCGTAACGGAGGAAGCGCTGCGCCGGATTGGCGCGCTCTACAAGATCGAAGAGCAGATCCGCGGCAAGCCGCCCGACGAACGCCGATGTGTGCGCCACGAACAGGCGGTGCCGTTGCTCGACGACATGAAGCGCTGGTTCGAGGCGACGCTTGCCACGCTCTCGAAGAAGTCCGACACGACCAAAGCGATCCGGTACGCGCTGAATCGCTGGCCTGCGCTCGTCTACTACTGCGACGACGGGCAGGTAGAGATTGATAACCTGATCGCCGAGCGCGCGCTGCGCGGTGTTGCGATCGGACGTCGTAACTATCTGTTCATGGGTGCCGATTCCGGCGGTGAACGCGCGGCGGCCATGTACAGTCTCATCGGCTCGGCTCGCCTGAACGGCCTTGATCCAGAGGCGTACCTCGCCTATGTGCTCGATCGCATCGCCGATCATCCAGTCAACCGCATTGACGAACTGCTGCCGTGGAACGTGGCACCGTCGCTGCCGACTTCCGCTCGCATCGAACCCATTCGATAGCATCATCCGTCTGCTGCGTCAACGGCTAGCGCTACGGTGCTGATCGAGTGCTTAC
>NZ_ASSI01000163.1:0-36156 GCF_000466765.1 Burkholderia sp. AU4i
GGGCGCCGGGCGGCGCGACCGGCGGCGACGTCGGGTGCGGCGGCGACCGCACCGGGCTGTGGACGCAAAGATGCTGCTTTCATCGATATATCCCCGTATTGATCACGCGGCCGGAAAGGTCGGTCCCGGCGTACCCGCGATGGCTGGCCATGCCGCGCGTCCTGCGCCCGCACGGCGGATAGCCGGTGCCGGGCGCGGCGCGCCAGTTGTCATTGGGTCGTTCTACGGCCGCCACCGCCGTTTCTTGAGTCCGGTAAACCACGTACCGGCCCCGGGCGCCCGCCCCGCTTGCGGGCGGGGCGTGCCGCCAGCGTTATACCCGGCCAAAAAAGCGGGCATCGGGCGATCCGTCGGATGAATGTCCGATTCACGATAAAACTTGTCCGGACATTCCCGATACGCCACATTACACTTCTTTGACGCAGCAACGATTCAAGACGCGCCGATCCCCAGCAGAGCGCGCCCGCCACCTCAACTCGTTCAGCTCTCACATGGAAACCAGCCTCGACACCGGCTCCGCCGGCGCAGCCGCCACCCAGCCTTCCGCGCCACCCGTCGCCCGCACCGTCTACCCGGTGCTCGGCGCGATCAGCTTCTCGCACATGCTCAACGACATGATCCAGTCGTTGATCCTCGCGATCTACCCGATGCTCAAGAGCCAGTTCGCGCTGTCGTTCGCGCAGATCGGCCTGATCACGCTCACCTACCAGATCACCGCGTCGCTGCTGCAGCCGCTCGTCGGCCTTTATACGGACAAGCGGCCGAAACCGTATTCGCTGCCGGTCGGCATGGGTTTCACGCTCGCCGGGCTGCTGCTGATGTCGGTCGCGCCGAATTTCCCGATGCTGCTGGTGGCCGCGGCGCTCGTCGGCTGCGGCTCGTCGGTGTTCCATCCCGAATCGTCGCGCGTCGCGCGGATGGCGTCGGGCGGTCAGCACGGGCTCGCGCAGTCGGTGTTCCAGGTCGGCGGCAACGCGGGTTCCGCGCTCGGGCCGCTGCTCGCCGCGCTCGTGATCATTCCGCACGGCCAGCACAGCATCGCGTGGTTCTCGGCAGCCGCGCTCGTCGCGATGATCGTGCTCACGCAGATCGGCCACTGGTACAAGAAGCATCCGTCGATGAAGAAGAAGGCCGCGGCGGCCGGCCATCCGACGCTGTCGCGCGGCCGCGTGATGGGCGCGATCGGCGTGCTGGTGCTGCTCGTGTTCTCGAAGTATTTCTACCTCGCGAGCATCAACAGCTATTTCACGTTCTACCTGATCGACAAGTTTCACCTGTCGGTGCAGGCCGCGCAGATCCACCTGTTCGTGTTCCTCGCGGCCGTGGCAGCGGGCACGCTGATCGGCGGGCCGGTGGGCGACCGGATCGGCCGCAAGTACGTGATCTGGGTATCGATCCTCGGCGTCGCGCCGTTCACGCTGCTGCTGCCGTACGCAAACCTGTTCTGGACCAGCGTGCTGACCGTGATCATCGGCATCGTGCTCGCGTCGGCGTTCGCCGCGATCCTGGTCTACGCGACGGAGCTGATGCCCGGCAAGGTCGGGATGGTCGCGGGCCTGTTCTTCGGCTTCGCGTTCGGCCTCGGCGGTGTCGGCGCGGCCGTGCTCGGCCAGCTCGCCGACGCAACGAGCATCACGTTCGTCTACAAGGTGTGCTCGTTCCTGCCGCTGATCGGCGTGCTGACGGTGTTCCTGCCGAACCTCGAAAGCAGCCGGCGCAAGAAGGCGTGAAAAAACGGCCGCGGCGCGCCTGCCGGCGCCGCGGCCGTGATGCTCCGATCGACGGGATCGACGGCGGCTTCAGGCCGCCGTCGTCGCGTGCAGCGTCAGGAAACGCTTGAGGATGCCGGACGAATAGCTGCTCGCGATCGCCGACAGGAAGTGCGAGAACGACTGCGTCGCGTGGTCGTCGGCCGTATCGGAGATCGTGCGCACGAGCGCGAACGGCACGTCGTGCTCCGCGCACACCTGCGCGATCGCGGCCCCTTCCATTTCGACCGCGAGCGCATCCGGCAGCGCATCGCGCAGCGCGACGACCTCGCGCTCGCTCGACACGAAGCGGTCGCCGCTGATGACGAGCCCCGCATGCAGCGTCGCGCCGGCCAGGCTGAAGCGAGCGGCGAACTGCGCCCCCTCTTCCGCGACGAATAGCGTGCACGCGGCCCGCAGGCGCGCGGTCAGTGCGGCGTCGGTCGCGAAACGCGTGATGCCGAGCAACGGCACCTCATAGCGCGGAAACAGCGGCGACGCGTCGAGATCGTGCTGCAGCAGCGTATCGGCCACGACGACATCGCCGACGCGCACCGTGCGCGACACACCGCCCGCGACGCCGGTGAACACGATGCCCGACACGCCGAACACGTGGATCAGCGCGCTGACCGTCGCGGCGGCCGCGACCTTGCCGACCCGCGCGAGCGTCACCACACAGGCCGCGCCGTGCACAGTACCGACGTGATAATCGCGGCGGCCGAGCGTGACCGTCTTCATCGCGCCGTCGGCGCGCATCGCGGCGATCAGGTCGCCGAGTTCCTCGGGCAGCGCGGCCAGGATGCCGAGCGGTCGAATCGAAGCGGTACCCACCCTGTCGATGCCCGTCATTCCACCGCCTGCAGTTTCGCGACCGCGAGCGCGAGCCACTTCTCGCCGTGCCGCTTGAATTTCACCTGTGCCTTCGCATCGGTGCCGTTGCCTTCGAGCGCGGTGACCGTGCCTTCGCCGAACTTGGTATGGAACACCTGCTGGCCGACGCGGAAACCGGTATCGGCGGCACGCTGCTTGTTCGCGAACGCCGGCAGCGGCGCGGACACGGCCGCATCGACGATCTGCTCGCGACTGCCGCCGCCCGGCCGCGCGAACCAGTCGCGCCCGTACCCGGCGTTGTCCGACCGGCCACCCCAGCGCGAACCGGCCTCGACCTTCGGCGTCAGCCACTTGAGCACGTGTTCGGGCAGCTCGTCGAAGAAGCGCGAGCGCACGTTGTAGCGGGTCTGGCCATGCAGCATCCGGCTCTGCGCGAACGACAGGTAGAGCCGCTCCTTCGCGCGCGTGATCGCGACGTACATCAGCCGGCGCTCTTCCTCGAGGCCGTCCGATTCGAGCACGCTGTTCTCGTGCGGGAACAGCCCTTCCTCGAGGCCCGTGATGAACACGGCCGAGAATTCGAGCCCCTTCGCCGCGTGCACCGTCATCAGTTGCACGGCGTCCTGGCCGGCCTGCGCCTGGTTGTCGCCGGCCTCCAGCGACGCATGCGACAGGAAACCGGCGAGCGGCGTCATCGTGTCGGGGTTCTGTGCCGGGTCGGCAGGCGATACCGGGTCGAGCACGTCGACCGCCTGGTCGTCCGCCGCGGTGCCGAGCTCCGGGGCCGCGATCGCGCCCGCGCGCAGCGGAATCGAACGGGCCGGCGTGTCGAGCCCGTAGCCCTCCTCGGCGATGAACGCGGTGGCCGCGTTCACGAGTTCCTGCAAGTTCTCGAGACGGTCCTGGCCTTCGCGCTCGCCCTGGTAGAAATCGGCGAGACCGCTGGCGCGCACGATGTGCTCGACGGTGTCGGGCAGGTTCATCTGCTGCGTGTCGGCGCGCATCTTCGCGACCAGGTTCGCGAACCCGCCGAGGCTCGTGCCGGCCTTGCCCGTCACGTACGGAATCGCGGCGGCCATCGAGCAGCCGTACAGGCGCGCGGCGTCGGCGAGCTGCTCGATCGAGCGCGCGCCGATTCCGCGGGTCGGGAAGTTCACGACGCGCACGAACGCGGTGTCGTCGTTCGGGTTGTCGATCAGGCGCAGGTACGCGAGCGCGTGCTTCACTTCCTGGCGTTCGAAGAAGCGCAGGCCGCCGTACACGCGGTACGGAATGCCCGACGACATCAGCGTATGTTCGATCGAGCGCGACTGCGCGTTGCTGCGGTACAGGACGGCCACTTCGCTGCGCGCCATCCCGGTGTTGATCAGCGAGCGGATCTCCTCGACGATCCAGCCGGCTTCCTGCGAATCGGTGCTCGCCTCGTACACGCGCACGGGCTCGCCGTGGCCCGCGTCGGTGCGCAGGTTCTTGCCGAGGCGGTGCGTGTTGTTCGAGATCAGCTGGTTCGCCGCGTCGAGGATGTTGCCGTGCGACCGGTAGTTCTGCTCGAGCTTGATCAGGTTGCGCACACGGAATTCGTCTTCGAAGTCGCGCATGTTGCCGACGTTCGCGCCGCGGAACGCGTAGATCGACTGATCGTCGTCGCCGACCGCGAAGATCGCGTTCTGGCCGCCCGCGAGCATCTTGAGCCACGCGTACTGCAGCTTGTTGGTGTCCTGGAACTCGTCGACGAGGATGTGCCGGAAGCGCGCCTGGTAGTGCGCGCGCAGCGGCGCGTTGTACGCGAGCAATTCATAGCAGCGCAGCAGCAGCTCGGGGAAATCGACGACGCCCTCGCGCTGGCACTGCTGGTCGTACGCCTGGTACAGCTCGACGAACTTGCGGTTGAAGTTGTCGGTCGCGTCGACCTTGTCGGGACGCAGCCCCTGCTCCTTCGCATTGTTGATGAAGTACTGGACGTTCTTCGGCGGGTACTTCTCGTCGTCGACGTTCGCCGCCTTCATCAGCCGCTTGATCGCGGACAGCTGGTCGGCCGTGTCGAGGATCTGGAAGGTCTGCGGCAGGCCGGCGTCGCGCCAGTGCGTGCGCAGCATCCGGTTGCACAGGCCGTGGAACGTGCCGATCCACATCCCGCGCGTGTCGATCGGCATCATCGCCGACAGGCGCGCCATCATCTCGCGCGCGGCCTTGTTCGTGAAGGTCACGGCGAGCACGGTGGGCGGCGATGCGTAGCCCTGCTGGATCAGCCACGCGATGCGCGTGATCAGTACGCGGGTCTTGCCGCTGCCCGCCCCTGCAAGGATCAGCGCCGGTTCGTTCGGCAACGTGACGGCGGCGAGTTGTTCGGGGTTCAGATTGGCGAGCAGGTCGGGCATGGAGCGGCAGCGAACGGGCGAGAAAAATGCGGACCCGACATTATAAGTCGGCCGGACGATGCCGTTCCCGATCCGTTCGACCGCCCGTCGCGGGTACGTTGCCGACACGTGGCGGCACGTGGCGGCCGCGTCGCGACGGGCCCGCGCCGGCAAGGCGATGGCTGGTCGATGTGCATCCATTTATAATTGTCGGATTCGGCATCCAATTCACGCATTTTTCGGCAGATTTCCAACATGAGCGACAACACGCTTGCGAAGAGTTTCGAGCCCCACACCATCGAGTCCCATTGGGGGCCGGAGTGGGAAAAGCGCGGTTACGCGGCCCCGGCATTCGATCCGACCCGCCCCGATTTCTCGATCCAGTTGCCGCCGCCGAACGTGACGGGCACGCTGCACATGGGCCACGCGTTCAACCAGACGATCATGGACGGCCTCGCCCGCTACCACCGGATGCTCGGCGAGAACACGCTGTGGGTGCCCGGCACCGACCACGCGGGGATCGCGACCCAGATCGTCGTCGAGCGCCAGCTCGACGCGCAGGGCGTGTCGCGCCACGACCTCGGCCGCGAGAAGTTCGTGGAGCGCGTGTGGGAATGGAAGGAAAAATCCGGTTCGACGATCACCGGCCAGGTGCGTCGCATCGGCGCGTCGACCGACTGGTCGCGCGAGTACTTCACGATGGACGACAAGATGTCGGCCGCCGTGCGCGACGTGTTCGTCACGCTTTATGAACAGGGCCTGATCTACCGCGGCAAGCGCCTCGTCAACTGGGATCCGGTGCTGTTGACCGCCGTGTCGGATCTCGAAGTCGTGAGCGAAGAGGAAAACGGCCACCTGTGGCACATCCGCTACCCGCTCGTCGACGGCTCGGGCTCGCTGACCGTTGCCACGACGCGCCCGGAAACGATGCTCGGCGACGTCGCGCTGATGGTCCATCCGGAAGACGAGCGCTACGCGCACCTGATCGGCAAGCTCGTCACGCTGCCGCTGACGGGCCGCGAGATCCCGGTGATCGCCGACGACTACGTCGACCGCGAGTTCGGCACGGGCGTCGTGAAGGTCACGCCCGCGCACGACTTCAACGACTACCAGGTCGGCCTGCGCCACAACCTCGCGCCGATCGAGATCCTGACGCTCGACGCGAAGATCAACGACAACGGACCCGAGCAGTATCGCGGCCTCGACCGCTTCGACGCGCGCAAGGCGATCGTCGCCGACCTCGACGCGCAAGGCTTCCTCGACTCGGTGAAGCCGCACAAGCTGATGGTGCCGCGCGGCGACCGCACGGGCGTCGTGATCGAGCCGATGCTGACCGACCAGTGGTTCGTCGCGATGACGAAGCCGGCGCCGGAAGGCACGTTCAATCCCGGCAAGTCGATCACGGAAACGTCGCTCGACGTCGTGCGCAACGGCCAGATCAAGTTCGTGCCGGAAAACTGGACGACCACCTATTACCAGTGGCTCGAGAACATCCAGGACTGGTGCATCTCGCGCCAGCTGTGGTGGGGCCACCAGATTCCCGCGTGGTACGGCGAGAACGGCGAGGTGTTCGTCGCGCGCAACGAGGAAGAAGCACGCGCGCAGGCTGCCGCGAAGGGTTACGCGGGCGCGCTGAAGCGCGACGAGGACGTGCTCGACACGTGGTTCTCGTCGGCGCTCGTGCCGTTCTCGTCGCTCGGCTGGCCGAACGAAACGCCTGAGCTGAAGCACTTCCTGCCGTCGTCGGTGCTCGTCACGGGCTTCGACATCATCTTCTTCTGGGTCGCCCGGATGGTGATGATGACCACGCACTTCACGGGCCAGGTGCCGTTCCACACCGTCTACGTGCACGGCCTCGTGCGCGACGCGGAAGGCCAGAAGATGTCGAAGAGCAAGGGCAACACGCTCGACCCGATCGACATCGTCGACGGCATCGACCTCGACACGCTGGTCGCGAAGCGCACGACGGGCCTGATGAACCCGAAACAGGCCGCGACGATCGAGAAGAAGACGCGCAAGGAATTCCCGGACGGCATCGCCGCGTTCGGCACCGACGCGCTGCGCTTCACGATGGCGTCGATGGCAACGCTCGGCCGCAACGTGAACTTCGACCTCGCGCGCTGCGAGGGCTATCGCAATTTCTGCAACAAGCTGTGGAACGCGACGCGCTTCGTGCTGATGAACTGCGAAGGCCACGACTGCGGCAGCGACAAGCCGGAAGTTTGCGGCGCGGGCGATTGCGGCCCGGGCGGCTACCTCGACTTCTCGGCGGCCGACCGCTGGATCGTGTCGCTGCTGCAGCGCACCGAGGCCGACATCGCGAAGGGCTTCGCCGATTACCGCTTCGACAACATCGCAAGCAGCATCTACAAGTTCGTGTGGGACGAATACTGCGACTGGTATCTCGAACTCGCGAAGGTGCAGATCCAGAACGGCACGCCGGAACAGCAGCGCGCCACGCGCCGCACGCTGCTGCGCGTGCTCGAAACGGTGCTGCGCCTCGCCCACCCGATCATCCCGTTCATTACCGAAGCGCTCTGGCAGAAGGTCGCGCCGCTCGCGGGCCGCTATCCGCAAGGCAAGGCCGACGGAGAAGCGTCGCTGATGGTGCAGGCGTACCCGGTCGCGAACCTGCAGAAGATCGACGAGGTGTCCGAACAGTGGGCGGCCGACCTGAAGGCGATCGTCGACGCGTGCCGCAACCTGCGCGGCGAGATGAACCTGTCGCCGGCAACCAAGGTGCCGCTGCTTGCCGCCGGCGATGCCGAGCGCCTGCGCTCGTTCGCGCCGTACGTCCAGGCCCTCGCGCGCCTGTCGGAAGTGCAGATCCTCGCGGACGAAGCGGCGCTCGACAAGGAAGCGCACGGCGCGCCGATCGCGATCGTCGGGCCGAACAAGCTGGTGCTGAAGGTGGAAATCGACGTCGCGGCCGAACGCGAGCGCCTGTCGAAGGAAATCGCGCGCCTGACGGGCGAAATCGCGAAATGCAATGCGAAGCTCGGCAACGAGGCTTTCGTCGCGAAAGCGCCGCCGGCGGTGGTCGAACAGGAGCAGAAGCGCGTCGCGGAATTCCAGAGCACGCTCGAAAAACTGCGTGCGCAGCTCGATCGGTTGCCTGCGTAACAAAGGGTAAGGTTGTTTGCGTTCACTATAATGCGGGCGTGAACATAAACCGTCTGACAAGTCGATTACAGAAATAAAGGTTCGATCATGTTGAAAGTCACCAAGGCGGTATTCCCTGTTGCCGGCCTCGGCACGCGCTTCCTGCCGGCAACGAAGGCAAGCCCGAAGGAAATGCTGCCGGTCGTCGACAAGCCGCTGATCCAGTACGCGGTCGAGGAAGCGATCGCCGCCGGCATTACCGAGATGATCTTCGTCACCGGGCGCAGCAAGCGCGCGATCGAGGACCATTTCGACAAGTCGTACGAAATCGAGGCCGAACTCGAGGCGCGCGGCAAGGAGAAGCTGCTCGAACTCGTGCGCAGCATCAAGCCGAGCCATGTCGACTGCTTCTACGTGCGCCAGCCGGAAGCGCTCGGCCTCGGCCATGCGGTGCTGTGCGCGGAAAAGCTCGTGGCCGACAACCCGTTCGCGGTGATCCTCGCCGACGACCTGCTCGACGGCAACCCGCCCGTGATGAAACAGATGGTCGACGTGTTCGACCACTATCACAGCTCGGTGATCGGCGTCGAAGAGATCCCGCCGTCGGAGACGAAGTCGTACGGGATCGTCGACGGCAAGGAGTGGGAAGAGTCGATCGTCAAGATGTCGGCGATCATCGAAAAGCCGGCGCCGGAAGTCGCGCCGTCGAACCTCGGCGTGGTCGGCCGCTACATCCTGAAGCCGAGGATCTTCGAGCATCTGCGCGCGCTGAAGCCCGGCGCGGGCGGCGAACTGCAGCTCACGGACGCGATCCAGGCACTGCTCGCCGATGAACAGGTGCTGGCCTACAAGTACCAGGGCACGCGCTACGACTGCGGCAGCAAGCTCGGCTACCTGAAGGCGACGGTCGAATTCGCGCTGCGCCACGCTGAAGTCGGCGCGGAGTTCGACGCGTACCTGCGCTCGCGCGACGGCGCACACCCGGCCGACTGAACGCGGCAAGGGCACAAGGGCTCACTCCGGCGAGCCCGCCCTCACCTCACCGGCCGGCGCTCAGCGCGCTTCGGCCGGCTTCACCGAGACGACGCCCGGCATCCCGCCCGCGTCGTCTTTTTTCGTCTTGACGAGCCAGCCGTTGCCCGCGCCGAACGGCATCTTCGCGAGCGCGCTCTTCACGAGCGCCGGCACGGCCTGCTGCGTGCCCGGCTCGCGATCGCGCAGCGACGCCGTCACGCGATAGACGTCGGCCCCCGACTTCGCGTCGACGAACCGCAGCGTCAGCACGTGACGGTATACCTTCCCGGCGAACGGCAGCGCGAGCGGCGACGGCCCGTCGACGGTCACGCATGCGCTGCTCGCCGCGCCGCACTGGTCGGCGACGGCCGCGACCGCCGTCGGCTGCGTCGCGTAGGCGACCGACAGCCGGTAGCGCGCGTCCTTGAGGGGTTTCGCATCGAAGCCGCGGTGCGCGAGTTCGTCGCGCACGAGCGTCTCGATCTGCCGGTATTCGGCATCGTTGGCCTGCGCGGCCGTCCGCACGAAATCGTAGCCGTGTGCATCGGATGCGAACGCGTTCGGCTGCCCGACCGCACTCACGCCGCTCGTCACGCCGGCGCACCCCGTCAACAGCGACGCCGCCAGCGCGGCCGCTGCCCATTCCTTTCTCATGGCTTTCCCCAAATGCCTGCCGTCGTGCCCGGCCCTGTCAGGCGGACGGCTCGTCGATCGCGGGCAGCGACACCGTCACCGCGGTGCCGACACCCACCTCGCTGTCGACCGACACGCTGCCCCCATGGCGCGTGACGACCGTCTTCACGAATGCCATGCCGAGCCCGGAGCCCGAGATTTCGGGCCGCTCGCCGGCATGGAACCGCTTGAAACGCTCGAACAGATGCCGCTGATCTTCCGGCGCAATGCCGTACCCCTGATCGCGAATCGTACAGAACATCCGCTTCGACGCGTGCTCGACCGCCAGCGTACACGTGATCACGGTATCGGACGGACTGTATTTGACCGCATTGTTCAGCAGGTTCACGAACGCGCGCGTGATCAGCGAGCGGTCCGCGCGCACCCAGCACATGTCGGTGCCGACGTCGGTATCGACGCGGATGTGCTTCGCCTGCGCCTGCGGCCACACCTCGTCGCTGGCATCGATCAGCACGTCGACGAGGCTCGTCACTTCGAGCTGGTACACCTGGGACTCCGCACGCGCCAGTTGCACGAACTCGTCGGCCAGCGACAGCGCGCGGTGCGCATAACGCTCGATCCGCGCGAGCAGCCCGCGCATCGCATCGGTTTCGGCGCGGTCGCGCTCGATTTCGACGAGCGCGAGAATCGACGACTGCGGCGAGCGCATGTCGTGCGACAGCAGGTGCAGCGCTTCCTCGCGCTGCCGCTCGGCCGCATGCAGTTCGGTCACGTCGACGAGACCGGCGATCCAGCCCGTCACGCGGCCCTGCGCGTTCGTGCAGGCCGCGTAGCGTAGCAGATGGTCAAGCCCGTCGCGATCGCGCACCTCGATGCCGCGCGCCATCGCGTCGTGCTCGGCCTCGAGCGTCGGGTCGAGCACGGCCGGCCAGTGCTCGCGGATCGCCGCGTCGTGTTCGGCGTTACCGTCGACGGTCTTCATGAACGTCAGCTCGCCGAGCGCGGTGCGCAGCGGCCGCCCTTCCGGCAGCGGCAGCGACAGGCGCGACCCGTAGCGCTTGGCCGCATGGTTCGCAATCAGCACGGTGCCGGCCAGGTCGGTCACGAAGATCGGCTCGGGCATGCTGTCGAGGCTGTCCCACACGAAGCGCTTCATGTCCTGCACGCGCTGCGCGGCTTGCGCCATCAGCGCCATCTGCCGCTCGAGCACGTCGCCGCCGACGCTGCGCGTGCGCGGCGCCTCGGGCAGCAGGTGCGGCTCGTCGGCGAGCCGCTGCAGCTCGCGGCGCAGGTACGACATCGTCATTTCCAGGCGCCGCCAGTTCCAGATCGGGTAGACGGCGACCAGCCCGAAGATCGCGGGCGCCGGCGACAGCCAGATGCGCGCCTCGAACAGCAGCGCCATGCTCGCGACGACGGCGAGCCCGGCAAGGCTCAGCGTGAGCAGCAGCGCGCGCCACGGCGACAGCATCAGGAAGCCGCCCAGCAGCACGGCGAGCGGCAGCAGCGACGCGGCGAACAGCCCGGCGCGCGACGCGGGCGAGATCGCGCTGCCAGTCGCCAGCATGTCGAGCACGTTGGCATGGATATACACACCGGCGAGCGGCCCGAACTCGCCGGACACGGGCGTCGCGAAGCGGTCGTACAGCCCCGACGCCGTCACGCCGACGACGACGATCTTGCCGCGCAGCGCATCGGGCTTCACACGCCCTTCGAGCACGTCGTCGAACGACAGCGTCGGATACGCGGGCGTGTTGCGGCTGAACGGGATCAGGTAGCGGCCCTCGCCCGCCGCATCGCGCGACAGGTCGTGCGCGTTCCCGCCCGGCACGCCGCCGACCGGATGCAGCCGGCCGCCCTGGATCGCGCGATACACGGGCACCATCAGTTGCGGCCAGCGCACGCGGCCGTCGCTTTCGAACAGTGCGACGCTGCGGACGATACCGTCGCGGTCGACTTCGAGGTTGATGTGGCCGAGCCCGACCGCGCGCGCCGCGAGCGCGGCCACCGGCGGATCGACCGCGCGCGTGCCGTCCGCCTGTTCGGGGCTCAGCAGCACGGGCAGGAAGGTCGGCACGCGGCTCATCGCGTCCGCGAACGCGCGATCCTCCGCGGACGGTTCGGTAAACAGCACGTCGTAGACGACGGCAGCCGGCTGCGCGCGCGCCAGCGTGTCGAGCAGCCGCGCGTGCACGTCGCGCGACCACGGCCAGCGGCCGAGCGCGGACACGCTCTGGTTGTCGATGTCGACGACCACCACGTCGGGCGACAGCGGCAGGCTGCGCAGCATCAGCAGCCGGTCGTAGATCAGGCCATCGACGCTCGTCGACAGGCGGCCGAGCGCGCACGCGAGGATCACCGCGATCCCGAGGCAGCCGATCGCGATCCATTCGATCAGGAAGCGGCGGCCGAGGCGCCGCCGCGGGGAAACGGAGTCGGGTTTCATGCGCCGCGGATCAGCGCGACAGCGTGAACGCGCTGACCGGACTGGTCTTCTCGTAGAACTTGCCGCCTTCGAATTCCTCGACCGTCACGGCCCAGAAATAGTCGCCCGGCGGCAGGTGCGCGACGGTGATCTGGCGCGCATGCAGGCCGACCTGGTCGACGACCGGTGCGCTCAGGTCCTTCGAGCGCGACAGCACGAACCGGTAACGCGCATCCTTGCCCGAACCGTTCGGCGACCAGCGGAACTCGTAGCCGCCGGCGCCGGGCGACGCGCTCGCGTCGAGCCCCATCACGCGGCGCTCGAACGCATACGTGCGCGGCCGGCCCTCGAGGCCGTTCGCGTCGATCGCGGCGACCCGCACGAAGTAGTTTCCGTTCGGCACGTCGTGAAAGACCGCCCGCGGAGAATCGGTGCGCGTTTCGCGGAACAGGTCGAGCAGCCCGGCGTCGTGCGCGAGCTGCAAGCGGTAGGCATGCGCGTCGGCGAGCGGCGCGACGTCGAATGTGACGTCGGGCTCGTCCTGCACCTTGTCGGGATGCGCGAGCGCCGGTGCGGGCAGCAGCTCGACGGGTGCACCGACCGCGCCGGACGATGTCGCGACGCTGCCGAAATTCGCATGCACGAGCGTCGGACCGGCCGGCTGCCGATCGCCCGCGACGCCGACGGTACCGTCGAGCACTTCGACGCGCGTCGACGCGCTACCGGCCGCGTCGTAATTCACGCGAAAGTGCGTACCGCGCACGCCGGCCACGACCGACGGCGAACGGATCTGGAAGCGGTCGTCGCGTTTCTTCAGATGGGTGACCTCGCTGTCGACCGAGCCGCGCGTGAGTTCGAACTCACGATCGAGCGTGCCGGTCAGCACCGTGCGGCGCAGCGCCTTCAGGTCGAGCTGGCTGTCGGGCGGCAGGCTCATGTGCGTGCCGTCGGCAAGCTCGAGCGTCACGAAGCCGTTCGGGCCCGTGCGCACGCGATCGCCCTCGGCAAGCGTCGCATCGTTCGCGAGCGGCGCGTAAGCGTCGCCGGACGCGCGTTCGGCCGTCCCCTGTACCGCGATGACGCGCGCGGTCAGTTTTTCCTTGCGCAGGCGCGCCACCGGCAGCTTCAGCGCGATGCCGGGCTGCAGGTGTTTCGGCGCGGGTACGCCGTTGATCTGCTGAAGCAGTTGCCAGTCGTCCGCGCTCTGCAGGTAGCGCGCGGCGACGTCGTACAGCGTGTCGCCCGCCTGCGTGCGGTAGACGACCATCTTGCCCGCCGCGGCTGGCGGCTGCGCGGCCGCATGCTGCGCGGCGAACGCAAACGCGACCGCGCAGGACACACGCAGCGCCGCCGCCCGCAGGTTCGCCGTGTGCTGCGTGATTCCCGTGGTCACTCCGGTTCTCCCTGGCCGACCCGCTCGAGCCGGTAGCCGTAGCCGTAGATCGGCGCGAGGCGATAGCCGTTTTCGGGCCGCAGGCCGAGCTTGGTGCGCAGCATCGAGATGTGTGTATCCATCGTGCGCGACGGGATGTCGGTCGCCTGCTTCCACACGAGATCGAGAATGTGCGCGCGCGACAGCGGCCGGTCGAGGTGCTGGAACAGCAGCAGCGCGAGCTCGAATTCCTTCTGCGTGAGACTCACGGCCTTGTCGCCGACGTAAGCCTGCTTCAGGTTCACGTCGAAACGGAATTGATCGAATTCGCGAACGGTTGCCTCGGCGTTGACCGGATACGCGCGGCGCAGCAACGAGCCGATGCGCGCACGCAGGATCGGGCCCGACACGGGCTTGACTACGTAATCGTCGGCGCCGGCGTTGAGGATCTGCGTGATCCCCGCCTCGTCGTCACGGCTCGTCATGAAGATGATCGGCAGGCTGTGCTCGGTCTGATTCGCACGCACCCACTTCAGCACTTCCTCGCCGGACATGTCGGGCACGTTCCAGTCGAGCACCAGCAGATCGAAGGTCTCGCGCTGCAGGCGCTTCTTCAGGGCCTTGCCTTCCTTGAACGCATAGCACGTATGGCCGACGGCCGTCAGCGTTTGACTGACGAAATCCGTCTGGGCCGGATCGTCATCCAGTACAGCAATTCTCATAGCACCCCGCAAATCGAAATCGATTCGTCCAGTTCAGCTCCCCGCCCCACCCCGGCCGCGCAGCACATGCGCGGCTTCCGGATCCCGGCCGGCGAGCCGTCGTTCGCCGCTCGCGCCACCTGCGCAAACCGGCGACCCCGGCTAAATATCTCAAAAACGGGGCACGGACGAACCGGCGATTTCATCATAGTAGTATGAAATTCGCCAATAAATTGCGCGGACTACCGTCTTTTCTTCGAATAATGCTTCCCGTCGCGCAATCGGGCGCCTAGTCGACGCCCGCGATGCCGGCCACCGGCTCGGCAACATCGTCGGCCGGCACGTGCGGCGGCAGCGGTTCCGAATGCGCCGGTTGTACAAGCATCCGCTGCAGCTGGCCGCGCACGCGCTCCCACGCGGCGGCCGCGTAATCCGGCTGGCTCGCCGCCCACGCCTGCGCCAGATCGAACACGCGCTCGATCGTCGCACCGCAGTAGGTCAGGCCCGAGCCGTCGTCCAGCGCGGCGTCGCGCAGCCGTTCGTCGAGCCACTCGGCCAGCCACGGCATCTCGGCCGCGGCCGAATCCGCATAGGCTTCCAGCGCCGCACGCGCGTGACGATCCTGCTGCGGATCGAGCTCGATACGGCTCAGTCCCGATACGCTGCGTTCCGCTCCGGACGGACTTCGAATGGTCCCTGGTCTGAAGGACATGTCCTCTCCCCGTTGTACGACGGTAGCGTCAGGCATGGCCCCCGTGCCCGCCGTAAGACGTACCGTGGCCGGCGCATCCGCTGGGAGCGGACGACCGGCCGGGTCAGTATACGCAGCCGGTCACGAAGCGAGGTTTAAGAATTGTCAGAAAAGCGCGGTCTGGCTGGCGCCAGGCGCGGCCGGCAGCATGACGCCGGCCTTCAGCGGCGGCGCATCAGGAACACGAAGGTCTTGTCCTGCGTCGTCGATTCGACGATCTCGTTGCCCGTCTGCTTCGCGAACGCGGCGAAATCTCGCTGCGAACCCGGATCGGTCGCGAGCACCTTGAGGATTTGCCCGCTTTCCATATCGGCGAGCGCTTTCTTGGCACGCAGGATCGGCAACGGGCAATTGAGCCCGCGCGCGTCCACTTCCTTGTGAATCTGCATCGGCTGTCGACCTTCGAATGTCGCGCCACACGCGGCGCGGGAAGAAGCCGCGATTTTACCGCAGCGCCGCCGCGCCTGCCCGGGCAGGCCAGGGCCCGGCCCTCGCGGGCACCGGGTTCACGCGCCGGAGAAGCCGCCCGCGAGCCGTTCCCGCAGGTGCCGCACGAGCGCGCGCACCGCGCTCGGCACGACCGGGCTGTACGGGCGGATCGCGAAGACGTGGTCGCCGAACGCGCCTGACGGCCGCCAGCCGTCGAGCAGCGCGACGAGCCGGCCGGCGTCGAGATCACGCTGCGCGCTGAAGTCCGGCAGCAGCGCGATGCCGAGCCCGCCGAGCGCGGCTTCGCGCATCGCCTCGCTGTTGTTCGCCGCGAAACTGCCGCGCACCGGCACGCTCACGCGCTCGCGCCGCCGGCCGTCCGGCTCGAAGCTCCACGCGGCCGGCTCGTGCTCGCGCAGGTAGCACAGGCAGCTGTGCTCGACGAGTTCGCTCGGGTGCCTCGGCGCGCCGCGCGCGTCGAGGTAGTCGCGGCTCGCGACGAGCAGCGAACGCGTGTCGCACAGCTTCCACGCGACGTGGGTCTGCGGCGCGGTGGTCGTATGGCGGATCGCGAGGTCGAAACCCTCCTGCGTCAGCGAATGCAGCCGGTCCGACAGGTCGAGTTCGATATGCACGCCCGGATGCCGCCGCAGGAAATCGGGCAGGTGCGGCACGACCTGCTGGCGCCCGAGCGCGACCGGCACCGTCACGCGCAGCAGGCCGCGCGGCTCTCCGGCCAGGTCCTTCACGCGCGCGAAGTGCTGCCCGATCGACTCGAACGCGTCGCGCGTGCTGTCGACGAGCGTCTGGCCCGCGTCGGTGAGCCGCACGCTGCGCGTCGTGCGCCGCACGAGCGGCACGCCGGCCGCTTTTTCGAGATCGGCGATGCGCTGGCTCATCGCGGCCTTGCTGATGCCGAGCCGCTGCGCGGCGGCCGTGAAACTGCCGGCCGCGGCCAGCACCGTCAGCGAATGGATATGCGGCCAGAGCGCCTGGACATTTTGCTGATTCATCCGCCGATTATTCAGAATTCTGAACAGTGAATCAAGCTGCGCGGCCTTCTCCCGCCCGGCGCGTTTGCCTAGACTGGGTGCCGTCCACCCTACCCGATCCCTCAGGAGACACGATGAATCCGGTTCCCGCGTACACCTCCGACGCCGACGTCGGCCACTATGTCGACGGCGCGTCCGTCTCCGGCCGCAGCGGCCGCTTCCAGGACGTGCTCAATCCGGCGCTCGGCCGCGCGGTGCGCCGCGTCGCGCTCGCCGACGACAGCGAAGTGCAGCAGGCCGTCGCGTCGGCCCATGCCGCGTTCCCCGAGTGGGCGGCGACGCCGCCGATCCGCCGCGCGCGCGTCCTGCACCGCTTCCTGCAACTGATGAACGAGCACCGCGACGCACTCGCGGCGATCATCACGGCCGAGCACGGCAAGGTGTTCTCCGACGCGCAGGGCGAAGTCGCCCGCGGCATCGACATCATCGAATTCGCGTGCGGGGTGCCGCAGCTCCTGAAAGGCGACTTCACCGACCAGGTCAGCACCGGCATCGACAACTGGACGATGCGCCAGCCGCTCGGCGTCGTCGCGGGCATCACGCCGTTCAACTTCCCGTGCATGGTGCCGTGCTGGATGTTCCCGGTCGCGATCGCGACGGGCAACACGTTCGTGCTGAAGCCGAGCGAGCGCGACCCGTCGGCGGCCTTGTTCATCGCCGACCTGCTCACGCAGGCCGGGTTGCCGGCCGGCGTGTTCAACGTCGTCCAGGGCGACAAGGGGGCGGTCGACGCGCTGCTCGACCACCCGGACGTGCAGGCCGTCAGCTTCGTTGGCTCGACCCCGATCGCGGCCTACGTGCAGCAACGCGCGGTGCAGTCGGGCAAGCGCGTGCAGGCCCTCGGCGGCGCGAAGAACCATCTGGTGGTGATGCCCGATGCGAACCTCGAACAGGCCGTCGACGCGCTGATCGGCGCCGCGTACGGCTCGGCCGGCGAACGCTGCATGGCGATCAGCGTCGCGGTGCTGGTCGGCGACGTCGCGGACAAGATCGTGCCGCTGGTGGCCGAGCGCGCCCGCAAGCTCGTGATCGGCGACGGGATGTCGCCGGAAGTCGAGATGGGCCCGATCGTCACCGGCGATGCACTCAAGCGCATCGAGGGCTATATCGAGCAAGGCGTGAACGAAGGCGCGCAATTGGTGGTCGACGGCCGCGGGCTGCGCGTGCCGGGCCGCGAGGCAGGCTTCTTCACCGGCGGCACGCTGTTCGATCACGTGACCCCCGACATGCGCATCTACAAGGAAGAAATCTTCGGGCCCGTGCTCGGCTGCGTGCGCGTGAAGGACTTCGGCGAGGCGGTCGACCTGATCAACGCGCACGAGTTCGGCAACGGCGTGTCGTGCTTCACGAGCGACGGCGGCATCGCGCGCGAATTCGCGCGGCGCATCCAGGTCGGGATGGTCGGCATCAACGTGCCGATTCCGGTGCCGATGGCGTGGCATGGCTTCGGCGGCTGGAAGAAGAGCCTGTTCGGCGACATGCACGCGTACGGCGAGGAAGGCGTGCGCTTCTACACGCGCCAGAAGTCGGTGATGCAGCGCTGGTCGTCGAGCATCGGCAAGGGTGCCGAATTCGCGATGCCGACCGCGAAGTAATTGCCTGAAGGCACACCGGGTGCCGGGTGCCGCTTGCCGGGTGCCGGCCGCGCTCGCGGCCGGTACGCCGGCAGGCGGCGTCAGCCGGCCTTCGTGCCGTGCGCGCCGTCGGCGGTCGGCAGGTACGACAGTTCGAGCCGATACGCGAGCGCGACGAACAGGCTCTGCGCGAGACCCATCGTGGCCGTCAGCGCGCGGAAGCCGAACGTCTCGCTGTCCTGCACCATCAGCGTCACCTCGGCCTCCCGTGCGAGCGGGCTCATCCGGCTGTCGGTGATCGCGATCAGCCGCGCGCCGCGTTGCACGGCCTGCTGTGCGACCTGCACGGTTTCCTCCGCATACGGCATGAACGAGATGACGATCATCACGTCGCCCTCGCGCACCGACCGGATCTGCCCGAGATGCATGCTGCCCAGCGCGCTGAACAGCCCGATGCGCTTGTCGGTGTGCTGCAGCGCGTAGTCGAGATACACGGCGATCGGAAACGCGCGCCGCGAGCCCGCGATCCAGATCGCCTGGGTTTCGGCGAGCAGGTCGACGGCCTGCGCGAGCGCCTGCGAATCGAGCGTCTGCCGCAGCTGCTGCATGCCGGCAATGCTGCCCTTGATGAACTCGTCGGCGATCTGTTCGGGCTGCAGGCTCGACGAGCCCGACTCGATCACGTCGCGCAGCCGCAGGTTGTACGCGCGCCCCGGCGCGATCTGCTGCGCGAGCCCTTCGCGGAACAGCCGCTGCATCTCGGAGAAGCCGGAAAAGCCGAAATGCTTCGCGAAGCGCACAACGGCCGACGGCTGGACGCCGCACGCCTCCGCGAGCGACTGGATGCCTTCCAGGCCAAGCTGGTCCCGATGCGTTTCCACGTGGCGAGCAATCACCTTCAGGCGATTGCTGAGGCCGTCGTACTCCTGCGTCAGGTGCTGCAGGAACTGCTCGACGGTGGCGGGAGGTTTCTCGGATGAACTCATCGGATAGCGCGAAGTTGACGGCCCCGATGCGCGCGCGACACTGACGGACGCGGCCCGGGGCTCACCTGAACACATGCATGAAGGGCGAATTTAATCACGTTTGCGGCGCGGCCCGCGCCACGTGGTCGCTCCCACGCGCTCGATCATCACTTGCCTACGCTCCACGGCGATACTGGAAGCGATTGTCCAACGCTCTCGCGGCGTCGTAAAGATTAGGGCGTCTACCAAGCCGCCATCGGGGTGAAGCGGCGAGCAACGGAAAAAGCGGCAAAGGCGGCAGAAGCAGCAGAAGCGGAAACATGCGGCAAGCAGCCTGCCCGCGCCGCCGGTTCAGCGATAGTCGATCCACACGCCGCCCGCATCGGCGGAGCGCACGCAGTTCTCCACCCAGCGCACGCCTTCCACGCCGGCATGGACATCCGGAAAGCGAATGTTCTTCAACGCCGCGGCGTCGCCGCGGTCGGCCGCATCCATCGCAAGCGCGAAGCGCGCATAGAGATTCGACCAGGCCTCGAACAGCCCCTCCGGATGCCCGGCACCGATGCGATCTTCGCGCAATGCGTGCGGATGCAGATAACCCATCCCGCGATCGAGCACCTGGGCGGGCTGCCCCTGCACTTCGTAGCGCAACTGGTTCGGATGCTCGTCCCACCATTCGACGCTCGCCTTCGCGCCGATCACCCTCACCTTCTGGCCGTGCATCGAGCCCGCGTTCACCGCGCTCGACCACACGTACCCGACCGCGCCCGTGTCGTACTCCATGATCGTGAACGCGTTGTCCTCGAGCGGCGCGCGGCTCTTCACGAAGCTCTGCCGCGAGCACATCAGCCGCCGGATCTTCAGCTCGGGCGCCATCACTTCGGAGATGTACAGCGGATGCGTGCCGATGTCGCCGAGCACGTAGCTCGGGCCCGCGAACTTCGGGTCGACGCGCCAACGCGCGGCCGCGCTCGCGGCCTCGACGCCCTCGCTGTGGAACCCGTGTGCGAACTGCATCTGCACGATGCGGATCTCGCCGAGATCGCCGCGCGCGATCATCTCGCGCGCCTGTTCGATCATCTGGTGTCCGGAATAACCATACGCGACGCCGACGATCCGGTTCTTTTCGACCGACAGCCGCTGCAGCGCCTCGGCCTCCTCGGTCGTGAAGCACAGCGGCTTCTCGCAGACCACGTGCAGCCCCGCGTTCAGCGCGGCGCGGCAGATCTCGAAGTGCGTGTTGTTCGGCGTCGCGATCGACACCGCGCGAATGCCGTCCGGGCGGCGCGCCTCGGCGTCGAACATCGTCGCGTAGTCGGGATAACAGCGCTCGGCGGCGACGCCGAGCTTCACGCCGAACTGGCGGCCGCGTTCGGGATCGATGTCGAACGCGCCGGCGACCAGCTGGAAGCTGCCGTCGCGCAACGCGGCCGACCGGTGGCTGTAGCCGATCTGGCTGCCGAGCCCGCCGCCGACCATGCCCCAGCGAATCGAATGTCCAAGCAGAATCTGTCCGTCAATCATGATGGTGGTGTTCCTGGTCCGTGTTCAGGGGGTTCGGGGGTGCAACGCGCGATGCATCATGCGAAGCCGGCCGACGCGAGAAACGCGCGGCTCGCGGCGACGTCGCGCAGGCTCGTGCCGGCATTGCGCGGGTCGCGCTCCTGTTCGATCGTGATGTACCCGGCGTAGCCGATGTCGTCGAGCGCGTGGCGGATCGACCGGTAGTCGAGCACGCCGGTGCCGATCGGGCACATCACGCCGCGCGCGCACGCGGCGAAGAACGCGATGTGCTCGCCCATCACCGCGTCGTACACGGCCGCGTCGATGTCCTTGAAGTGCACATAGTCGAGGCGCGCCGCATGGCGGCGCAGCCAGGTTTCCGGGTCCATGCCCGAGTAATGCAGGTGGCCGGTGTCCAGACAAAGGCCGGCCGTGTCGGCCGGAATGTCGGCGACGATCCGGTCGATCTCGTCCGCGAATTCGATGTAGCCGCCCGCATGCGGATGGATCACCGCGCGCACGCCGAATTCGTCGCGCGCGATCGTCGCGATCTGCCGGATATGGTCGACCATCCGCGCCCAGTGCTCGCCGGACAGCCGCGGCGCGCGATCGCCGTGGCCGGCAGCGTAGTCGCGTTCTTCATGCCCCCAGTCGATCACGACCAGGTACGGCGCCGCGTAGCGCTGGCCGTCCTGCGTCGGCAGTTTCGGCAGCCGCGTGATCAGTGCGCAGATGTCGCGCGTCTGGCGCAGCAGGTTCGGCAGGTTCTCCGGCGCCACGAGATCGTCGAAGATCGTACCGGCGGTCATGCTCAGGCGTTGCCGCTCGAGCTCGGCGCTCACCACGTCGAGTTCGAGCGGGATGTAGCCGTACGGCCCGAGCTCGATGCCCGAGTAGCCGGCCTGCGCGGCTTCGGCGAGCACCTGCCGCCACGGCGGCAGGTGCGGGTTCTTCACGTCGTCGACACCCCAGCAGCAGGGCGCGCAGCCAATCTTCATCGTCATGTCGGTCTCTCCGGCGGGTCAGCCGCGATAGAACGCGGGGCGTTCGGCCATCGCGATCGATTCGACCGCCCCGCTCTTTTGCGCCCGCACGCATGCGTCGGCCGCGACCGCCGCCGCGTAGCCGTCCCAGGCCGACGGCCCGGTGAGCGCGTGCGCGCGCACGCCGTCGATGAACGCCTGCAGCTCGACGTCGTACGATGCGATGAAACGCTCCTTCCAGTCGGTCATGATCTCGACCGACTGCCGCGCCGCATGCTTGAGCCCCACCGCCGGCGGATCGGGCAGCTTCGCGATGCCCTGCTCGCCGACCACCTCGCACTGGATGTCGTAGCCGTACTGGCAGTTCACGAAGATCTCGACGTCGATGCGCACGCCGCTCGCGGTTTCCAGCAACACGATCTGCGGATCGGCGAGATGCGACGATGCATGGCGCGTCTTCTTCGGATAGACGACCTGCGTGCTCACGTAGTCCTCGCCGAGCAGCCAGCGCAGCACGTCGAGTTCGTGAATCAGCGTGTCGGTGATCGCCATGTCGGTCGTGTAGCGCTCGCCGACCGACTGGTTGCGGTGCGCGCAATGCAGCATCAAGGGCGCGCCGATCTCGCCGCTGTCGATCACGCGCTTGAGCGCGCGATAACCTTCGTCGTACGGACGCATGAAGCCGACCTGCACCAGCCGCTTGCCGTGCGCGACTTCCGCTTCGACGATCCGCATGCAGCCTTCCGCCGTGACGGCGAGCGGCTTCTCGCAGAACACGGGCTTGCCGTGCGCGATCGCGTCGAGCACGAACGCTTCGTGCGTCGGGCCCCACGACGTGACGAGCACGGCCTGCACGTCCGCGGCCGCGACCACCTCGTGGCCGTCGGCGTAGATCTCGGCATCGAGCCCGTACTTCGTCACCGCGTCGCGCGCCTGCTGCGGATCGATGTCGTTGACGGCCACGACACGCGCGCCGGACAGCGTGCGGGTCAGTCTGCGGATGTGGTCCTGGCCGATCGCGCCGCAGCCGATCACGCCGATTTGCAAGGTCATCTAACAGTCTCCAGTCGTTCATCTGCGGTGCGACACCCGTCGCACCGGTCGGCAATAGGTCAGCGCGCGGTGCGATCGAAAAAACGATCGACGTAGCGCCGGATCGTCTCGCGCATGTAGCGCGACGACGCTTCCGCGCGGTCCTCCCACGCGAACACGCACGACGACATCACGCCGTCGAAGCCTGCCGCGCCGAGCGCGCGAAAGAACACGTCCCAGTCGATCTCGCCCTGCCCGATGTCGAGATGCTGGTGCACGCGGATCTGGTTCGAACCGGGCGGGTTCACGATGTAGCGCAGCTGGCTGCTCTTGCGGTGGTCGAAGGTGTCGGCCACGCGCACGTGCGCGAGGATCGGCGCGGCCTGCGCGATCATCGCCGCCATGTCGTCGCCGTAGTAGAACGTGTGCGGCGCGATGTACGACAGCTTCAGCGACGGCGAGCCGATGTTCGTGACGATGTCGATCGCCGGCTGCAGCTGCTCGATCCAGTCCTCCGGATGCGGCTCGACCGACAGCACGATGCGTTCGCGCTCGAGGATCGGCAGCAGCTCGTCCATCGAACGGAACCACGCGGCTTCGCACAGCTCCTTCGGGTTCGCGCCCGGCCGTTCGCCGACCGAGCGCTCGGGCGACGCACCGCGCCCGAACTCCGACACCATCAGCGCGCACTCCATCTCGACCGCCACCTCGATCGCCTTCTTCCAGCAGCGCACGGCCCATAACCGCTCGTCCTCGAACGGGCTCGCCCAGCGGTACATCGGCTGCAGCGACGCGAGGCCGACGCCGCTCGCGCGCATCGCCTGCCGGAAAGCGGCCATTCGCTCGCGCGTCGCGCGCGGCATCACCCACCAGTCGAGAAAGTCGCTGCGCGGCGACAGCTCGATCTGGTCGTAGCCGAGCTCGGCCACCGCGTGCGGCAGGCGGTCGAGCGGCAGGTGGCGAATCATGTAGGGGTCCAGCGCGATCTTCATCGAAAATCCTCGGCGACAGTGGGTTACGGACGAACGCGGCGGCACGTGCCGCCTTCGTCCGGAGATGCACGACGGTCAGCGGCGCTTCTTCTTGTTGCGGTACTGGTCGGCGATCACGGCCGCGACGATGATCGCGCCCTTGACCATCTCCTGGTAATACGCGTCGATGCGGATGAACGTGAAGCCCGACGTCATCACGCCGAGGATCAGCACGCCGATCACGGTGCCCGTCACGCGGCCGAGGCCGCCCGACAGCGACGTGCCGCCGATCACGACGGCCGCGATCGCATCGAGTTCGTACATCACGCCCATGCCCGACTGGCCCGAGATTGCGCGCGCGGCGGTCACGGTGCCGGCGATCCCGCTCAGCAGGCCCGCGATCGCGTAGACGAAGATCAGGTGGCGCGTGACGTTGATGCCCGACACGACGGCCGCGTGACGGTTCGCGCCGATCGCGTAGGTGTACTTGCCGAAGCGCGTGTAGCGCAGCACGACATGGAAGATCGCGGCGATCACGAGGAAGATGATCACCGGATTGGCGCCTGCGCCGATGGCCGCGAACTGGTCGGTCAGCATCGACACGGGCATCCCGTTGGTGAACCACTTCGCGAACCCGCGCGCGGCCACCATCGTGCCGAGCGTCGCGATGAACGGCGGGATGCCGGTCATCGCGATCAGCGAGCCGTTCAGCAGGCCGACCAGCAGCCCGACGCACACGCCGGCGAGCACGGGCCAGATGATCGGCAGGTCGGTCAGGTGCGGAAACACCGCGCGCGGGAAGTCGGACACCTGCGCGAGGCTTGCCGACACGACCGCCGCGGCGGCCACGACCGAGCCCGACGACAGGTCGATCCCGCTGGTGATGATCACGAGGTTCACGCCGACCGCGATGATGCCGATCACGGCCATCTGCAGCACGATGATCTCGAGCCGCTCGGTATTGAACAGGAAGCTCTGGCCGACGACGATCCAGCCGACGATCTCGAAGAACAGGCTGATGCCGACGAGCACGAGGAAGATGCTCAGTTCGGGCGGCCACTTCATGTGCCGCGCCTTGATCGTCATGGTCTGCGCATCCGCAGCCGGGTTCAGGTTGCCCATTTCGTTTGTCTCCAGTCTTGTTTCGGCTCAGCGCGACGCGAGATCCATGATGCGGACCTGGTCGGCGTCCTTGCGATCGACGATGCCGGTCATGCGCCCTTCGTGCATCACCATCACGCGATCGCTCATTCCCAGCACTTCCGGCATTTCCGACGAGATCATCAGCACCGCGACACCCTTGCCGGCGAGCGCGCTGACGAGCCGGTGAATCTCGGCCTTCGCGCCGACGTCGATGCCGCGCGTCGGTTCGTCGAGGATCAGGATGCGCGGCTGCGTGAGCAGCCACCGGCCGATCAGCACCTTCTGCTGGTTGCCGCCCGACAGGTTCTGGATCTCCTCGTGCAGCCCGGGCGACTTCACGCGCAGCATCCGGCTCATTTCCTCGCAGTCGCGCTTCAGCTGCGCCTGCCGCACGAAATTGAACTTCACGTAGCGGTTGCTGAGCACCGCCGCTTCCATGTTCGCGAGCAGGTCGAGATTCAGGAAGCAGCCGGTGTCCTTGCGATCCTCGGTGAGGAAGGCCATCCCGTGCTTCATCGCCTGCGCGGGTGTCGCGATCCGCACCGGCTTGCCGTCGATCCGGATCTCGCCCGACGTGGCCGGCACGACGCCGAACAGCGCCTCCGCGACGTTCGAGCGCCCCGAGCCGACGAGGCCGGCCACGCCGAGGATCTCGCCCGCGCGCAGCTCGAAGCTCACGTCGCGGAACACGCCGTCGACGCCGAGGTTCTTCACCGACAGCACGACGTCGCCGATCGGCACCTCCTCCTTCGGGAACATCTGCGTGATCTCGCGCCCGACCATCATGCGGATGATGTCGTCGCGCGTGACGTCGCTCGACGCATGCGTGCCGATGTACTTGCCGTCGCGGAACACCGAGAACTCGTCGGCGATCTCGAACAGCTCGTTCATCTTGTGCGTGATGTAGACGATGCCCTTGCCCTGCTCGCGCAGCTGGCGAATGATCCGGAACAGGTGCGTGACTTCCTTGTCGGTCAGCGCGGAAGTCGGCTCGTCCATGATCAGCACGTCCGAGTCGAACGACACGGCCTTCGCGATCTCGACCATCTGGCGGCTCGCGACCGTCAGCGTGCGCACGTCGGTTTCCGGATCGATGTCGATCGACAGCCGCTCGAACAGCGCGGCCGTCTGGCGGCGCAGCGCCGCGTGATCGATCAGGCCGAAGCGGTTCTTCGGTTCGCGGCGGATCCAGATGTTCTCCGCGACCGTCATGTACGGCATCAGGTTGAGTTCCTGGTGAATCATCGCGATGCCGCGATCGAGCGCATCGAGCGGGCCGTTCAGCACGACCGGCTCGCCGTTGATCAGGATTTCGCCCTCGTCGGGCGTGTAGACGCCCGCGATGATCTTCATCAGCGTCGACTTGCCCGCGCCGTTCTCGCCCATCAGTGCATGGACGGTACCGCGACGCACGCGGAACTGCACGCCATCGAGCGCGACGACGCCCGGAAAGGACTTGCCGACACCGCGCACCTCGAGCACGCAGTCGGCCGCGGAAGAAGCCGGCGGGGCCGACGCGCCGGACAAACCCGACGCACCGGCCGACGCATCGTCGCCGGCCATCGGGCGCGCGATCCTGGCTGTAAACATGGACGTTCCTCGACGAGTCGCGCGCGTGCCCGGTCATGCCGGGCACGCGCAGTTCAACGGATCACCGGTCAGTGCTTCGCGTACTGGCTCATGTTCTCGGGCGTCACGAGCTCGAACGGCACGTTCACGTAGCGGTCGACGGGCTGCTTCTTCGCGAGCTTGAGCGCGGCCGCGACGGCCTGCTGCCCCTGCCCGGACGCGTTCTGGTACACCGACACCTTCAGCTCGCCGCTCTTCATCGAGGCGAGCCCGTCGGGCGTCGCGTCGATGCCGGCGACGATCGTCTTCGGCGTCCACTTGCGCGCGGCCTTCAGCGCATTGATCGCGCCGATCGCCATCTCGTCGTTGTTGGAGATGATCGCGTCGTACTTCGTGCCCGAGCTCAGCCAGTTCATCGTGATGTCCTGGCCCTGCGTGCGGCTCCACTTGCCCTCGCGCTTGTCGACGATCTTCATGCCCGCGCAATCCTTCGTCGCGATCACGTCCTCGATGTCTTTCGTGCGGGCGCGCGCCGATTCGTTGGACAGCTCGCCCATCAGCACGAGGAGGTCGCCCTTGCCGCCGAGCAGCTTGCACACCTGGCGCGCCTGCAGCGTGCCCGACTGCTTCTCGTCGGACGCGACGACCGCGACGCCGGCCGGCAGCTTGTCGAAGTCGACCGGCTTGCGGTTCACGTAGACGAGCGGGATCTTCGCGGCCGTCACCATCTTCGTGATCTTCGGCGTCGCGTCGGTATCGACCGCGTTCACGATGATCGCGTCGACCTTCTGCGCAATCATGTTCTGGACCTGGCTCAACTGCTTGCCGACGTCGTTGCCGCCGTCCTCGATCTGCACCGTCGCGCCGTCCTTCTTCGCCGAATCGGCGATGCTGTTGCGCAGGATGGTCAGGAACGTGTCGTCGAACGACGCCATCGTCACGCCGATCTTCTCGGCATGCGCGAGCGGCGCAGCCAGGATCGCGGCGGCCGCGACGGCCATCAGCTTGGTCTTCATGATCAATCTGTCTCCTCATCTCCGGGGGCGGAAGACGGCGCGTTGCGCGCCGCCGGGCCGAGTCCGATCGAATCCGATACGGACTGAAGCATCCGGATGAAACTGTAGATCACTTCCTCGAAAATTTGGAAATTTATTTCTACGTGATTTCACCTAGGGAACTGGATTTCCAAAAAGTCTAGACTGCGTCCGTAGCCCGATTCCTGGCGGCAGGCAGTCCCGCGTCGTGCAATACACGGTGCGGACGGTCGCGACCGGATCGGTCCCCTAATCCGCCGGCATTGCCGAACGCCGGCCGCGAGCGTGACACGTGATATGAGCCTGCTGAACTTTCCGAGTGACCGCCCCATCGATCTCGCCTGCCTCGGCCGCGTGGCCGTGGATCTCTATGCGCAGCAGTACGGCAGCCGCCTCGAAGACGCGCGCAGCTTCCAGATGTACCTCGGCGGCTCGTCCGGCAACGTCGCGTTCGGCGTGGCGCGGCTCGGGCTGAAGACCGCGATGATCTCGCGCGTCGGCGACGAGCAGATGGGCCGCTTCCTGCGCGAGACGCTCGAGCGCGAAGGCTGCGACACGAGCCAGCTGCAGACCGACCGCGAACGCCTCACCGCGCTGGTGCTGCTCGGGCTGAAGGATCGCGACACGTTCCCGCTGCTGTTCGTGCGCGAGAACTGCGCGGACATGGCCGTGCGCGCCGACGAGATCAGCGAGGACTTCATCGCCGGCTGCCGCGCGCTCGCGATCACCGGCACGCATCTGTCGACGCCGGGCACGCGCGAGGCGTCGCTGACCGCGCTCGGTTATGCGCGCCGCCATGGCGTCGTACGGATTCTCGACATCGACTACCGGCCTGTGCTGTGGGGCCTGACCGCGCGCAGCGCGGGCGAGAACCGCTACGTGCCGGACGCGCAGGTGACGCGTCAGCTGCAGCAGGTGCTCGGCGAATTCGACCTGCTGGTCGGCACCGAGGAGGAATTCCTGATCGCGGGCGGCGTGCCGCACGACCTGATCGGGTCGTTGCAGGCGGTGCGCGCCATCACGAACGCGACGCTGGTCGTCAAGCGCGGCGCGCTCGGCTGCTGCGTGATCGAAGGCGACATTCCCGCCCGCATCGACGATGCGCCGACCTTCCTCGGCGAACGCGTCGAAGTGCTGAACGTGCTCGGCGCGGGCGACGCGTTCCTGTCGGGCCTGCTGTCGGGGCTGCTGCGCGGCCGCGACTGGGCCGAGTCGACGCGCATCGCGAACGCGTGCGGCGCGATCGTCGTATCGCGCCATGCGTGCTCCGCGGCGATGCCGACGCCGGCCGAGCTTGCGCACTGGTTCGACGGCAGCCGCAATCCGGTGGTCGATGCCGATCACACGCTCGCGCACCTGCATCGCGTGACGGTGCCGCGCCGCGAATGGGACGACCTGTGCGTGATGGCGTTCGATCATCGCAGCCAGTTCTACGAACTCGCGGTGCAGGCCGGCGCCGACGAAGCGCGGATCAGGACGCTCAAGCGCCTGCTCGTGCGCGCGGTCGAGCAGGTCGAGCGCGATCGTCATATCGAAGGCCATGTCGGCGTGCTGATCGACGGCGGCGGCTACGGCAGCGACGCGCTGGCGTCGGCCACCGGGCGCGGCTGGTGGGTCGGCCGCCCGGTCGAACTGCCGGGCTCGCGGCCGCTGCGCTTCGACGAAACGCGCTCGGTCGGCTCGTCGCTCACGCACTGGCCGACCGAACAGGTCGTGAAGTGCCTCGTTCACTACCATCCGGACGACCAGGTCGACCTGCGCGTCGAACAGGAGCAGCGCGTGCTGGAACTGTGGGAAGCCACGCGCGCCAGCGGCAACGAACTGCTGCTGGAGATGATTCCGCCGCGCGCGGTCACGCCGGCCGGCACCGAGGACGACGCGGTGCTGCGCACGATTGCGCGCTTCTACAACCTCGGCGTGAAACCCGAATGGTGGAAACTCACGCCGCTGAGCGCCGACGGCTGGGCACGGCTCGCCGCGCTGATCGCCGAGCGCGACCCGCACTGCCGGGGCGCGGTGATCCTCGGTCTGAACCAGCCGCTGCAATACCTCGTCGACAGCTTCCGCTCGGCGACCAACCCGATCGTCAAGGGCTTCATGGTCGGGCGCACGCTGTGGGCCGATGCATCGCTGAACTGGTTCGCCGGCCGGATCGACGACCAGGCGCTGATCGATGAAGTGGCCGGCAACTTCGCGCAGCTCGTGGATGCCTGGCTCGGCCGCCGTGCGGCGGCCGCCCGCGCCGCCGCGGCGTGACATGACGTGACGTGGCACAGCACGAAGCGACGCCCGCGATGATCCACCCGAATCCTCTTCACCGACCGACATGACCTCTACCGTAAGACTGACCGTCAGCCAGGCGCTCGTGCGCTACCTGGCCGCCCTGCGCGCCGAAGTCGTCCAGCCCGACGGCCGCGTCGAGATCCTGCCCTACTGCGGCGGCGTGTTCGCGATCTTCGGCCACGGCAACGTGGCCGGGCTCGGCGAGGCGCTGCATGCGGAAAAAGACCGGCTGCCGACGTTCCGCGCACACAACGAGCAAGGGATGGCGAACGCGGCGATCGCGTTTGCGAAAACGAACTTCCGCCAGCGGATGATGGCCGCGACGTCGAGCATCGGCCCGGGCGCGACCAACATGCTGACCTCCGCCGCGCTCGCGCACGTCGGCCGCCTGCCGCTGCTGCTGCTGCCCGGCGACGTGTTCGTGTCGCGCCTGCCCGACCCCGTGCTGCAGCAGGTCGAGGATTTCGAGCAAGGCGACGTCAGCGCGAACGACTGCTTCCGGCCGGTGACGCGCTACTTCGACCGGATCACGTCGCCCGAGCAGCTGCTCGTCGCGCTGCCGCGTGCGATCCAGGTGATGACCGACCCCGCGCAGTGCGGCCCCGTATGCCTCGCGCTGCCGCAGGACGTGCAGACCTTCGCGTACGACTGGCCCGAGGACTTCTTCGCGCCGCCGGTGATCCGGATGCGCCGGCCGCCGGCCGACGCGCTCGAGCTCGCCGATGCGCTCGACGTGCTGAAGGCCGCGAAGAAGCCGCTGATCGTCGCGGGTGGCGGCGTGCTGTACAGCCAGGCGTGGGACGCACTACGTGCGTTCGCCGATACGCATGGCGTGCCGGTCGCGGAATCGCAGGCCGGCAAGGGCAGCCTCGCGTGGGACCACCCGCTGAACCTCGGCTCGATCGGCGTGACGGGCTCGCCCGCCGCGAACCGCGCGGCCGCGCAGGCCGACGTGGTGTTCGCGGTCGGCACGCGGCTGCAGGACTTCACGACCGGCTCGCATGCGCTCTACGGCAACGCGACGCTGCTGAGCCTGAACGTGCAGCCGTTCGACGCGGGCAAGAAACGCGGCCGGCAACTCGTCGCCGACGCGCGCACGGGCCTCGGCCAGCTGTCGGCCGCGCTGGCCGGCTGGCACGCCGATCCGGCATGGACGGCCAGCAACCGCGACCAGGCCGCCGCATGGAACGCGCGCGTGACCGAACTCACGACGCACGTGCCGAACGACACGCTGCCCTACGACGCGGAAGTGATCGGCGCGGTGCGCGACTCCGCGGCCGACGCGGGGCGCGACAGCGCGCGCGACGACCTCGTGGTGTGCGCGGCCGGCACGCTGCCGGCCGAACTGCACAAGCTGTGGCGCAGCGGCGTGCCGGGCAACTATCACATGGACTACGCGTACTCGTGCATGGGCTACGAGGTCGCGGGCGGCCTCGGCGCGAAGCTCGCGCGGCCCGAGCGCGAAGTGATCGTGATCGTCGGCGACGGCTCGTACATGATGCTCAACGCGGAACTCGCGACGTCGGTGATGCTCGGCCGCAAGATCGTCGTCGTGATCCTCGACAACCGCGGCTACGGCTGCATCGAGCGGCTGCAACTGAACTGCGGCGGCGCGAGCTTCAACAACATGCTCGACGACTGCGTGCCCGAAGGCGGCGCACGCTCGACGATCGACTTCGCGATGCACGCGCGCGCGATGGGCGCCGACGCCGTGCACGTGCGCGACATCGGCGAGCTGCGCAGCGAAATGAAGCGCGCCCGCGCGGCGAAGACGAGCCAGGTGCTCGTGATCGACACCACGCACAAGCGCACGACCGACGACGGCGGCGCATGGTGGGAAGTCGCCGTGCCGCAGGTGTCCGAACGCGCCGGCGTCGAGGATGCGCACCGCGCGTATCTCGACGCGAAGACCCGGCAGCGGCGCTGACGGCGCACGCTGCCCCACGCACCCTCCCGCGAAAAACACATTCGAACCAAGGAAGCCCGTCATGAGCTGGAACGTCCGCATCGGTATCAATCCCCTGTCGTGGATGAACGACGACCTGCCGTCGCTCGGCGGCGAGACGCCGCTCGAAACGGCGCTGAAGGAAGGCGCCGAAATCGGCTATGCGGGCTTCGAGCTCGGCAACAAGTTTCCGAAGACGGGCCCCGAGCTGAAGGCGAAACTTGCCGGGTTCGGGCTCGTGTGCGTGTCGGGCTGGTATTCGGGTTTCCTCGCGGAGGTCGCGCCGGGCATGAGCGACGCCGATGCGGTCGCCGCGGAGATCGAGCGCTGCCGCGCGCACATGACGAAGCTGCAATACAACGACGTGAACGTGGTCGTGTATGGCGAATGCGCGGGCACGATCCAGGGCAACATCGACACGCCGGTCGCGAAGCGGCCTCGCTTCGTCGACGAAGACGCATGGCGGCGCTACGCGGCACGCCTCGACGCATTCGGCGCGCACCTGCTCGACACGTACGGCATCAAGCTCGCCTACCATCACCACATGGGCGCATACGTCGAATCGCCCGACGACGTCGACCGGCTGATGGCGCTGACCGATCCGGCGAAGGTGTTCCTGCTGTTCGATACCGGCCACGCGTATTTCGGCGGCGCGGCCGACCCGGTGACGCTGTTGAAGAAACACGTATCGCGCGTGGTCCACGTGCATTGCAAGGACGTGCGGCCGCAGGTCGTCACGCAGGCGCGCAACAGCGGCTGGAGCTTCCTGAACGGCGTGATCAACGGCACCTTCACGGTGCCCGGCGACGGCGCGCTCGACTACGAGGCGACGCTGCGCACGCTGAAGGATGCCGGCTACGAAGGCTGGCTCGTCGTCGAGGCCGAGCAGGATCCGGCCGTCGCGCCGAGTTATGCGTATGCGAAGAAGGGCTACGAATCGCTGCGCGCGATCGTCGACCGGTTGAGCGCGTGAGCCCCGTCACCCCCGCTGTCACCCCATTGCGGAGCCCCACCCCATGACGATTTCTCCCCTGCTGGTCAAAGCCTCTGCCGACCGCGAAATCTGCAACGTCACGCCGGAATCGGCCGGCTGGAAGCATGTCGGCTTTCGCGCGCTGCGCCTGAAAGCCGGCGACACCGAAACGCTCGACACGGGCACGCGGGAACTGTGCGTCGTCGTGCTCACGGGCACGGTGCGCGCGGAGGTCGACGGCACGACCCACGATGCGCTCGGCAAGCGCGACAGCGTGTTCGAGGACGTATCGCCCGATGCGCTGTACGTGCCGGGCGGCAAGACGGTCACGCTGGTCGCGACGCGCGATGCGGAAATCGCGCTGTGCACCGCGCCGTATGCGAGCGGCGACAAACCCGTGCAACGCCTCGACGGCGAACGGATGCGCCGCTCGGTACGCGGGCAAGGCACCAATACGCGTTACGTGTGCGACATCCTGATGGGCGACAACCCGGCGGCCGAGCGCCTCCTCGTCGTCGAGGTCATCACGCCGGCCAGCCATTCGAGCAGCTATCCGCCGCACAAGCACGACCGCGATGCGGCGCCCGACGAAACCTCGCTCGAGGAAACCTACTACCACCGGATCGATCCGCCGCAGGGTTTCGCGTTCCAGCGCGTGTACACGGACGACCGCAGCCTCGACGAAGCGTGCGCGGTCGAGAACCACGACGTCGTGATGGTGCCGCGCGGCTACCATCCGGTGGTCGCGCCGCACGGCTACAACCTGTACTACCTGAACGTGATGGCCGGACCGAGCCGCGCGTGGGCGTTCAGGAATGACCCCGCGCACGAATGGATGCTCGACGCGGCGCCGAAGCGCTGAATGGAAGACGGGCCCGCGCGCGGCCCGTGACGATGCGATGCCCGGCACGCGCACCCAGAGCCGGGAACGCCACGGAGCCGCCATGGTGACGCCCCTCTTTCGCCTCGATCCCCACCCGTTCGACGACGACGCGTCGAACCCGGCGCTGCCGCGCTTCGACGCGGCGCTTGCCCGCCGGATGGGCGAGATCGCGGTCAACCTCGCGTCGCGCCGCGGGCTGCCGATCGCGGTGAGCATCGTCGGCGAGCAGGCGCCGCTGTTCTATTGCGCGCTCGACGGCAGCCACGCGAACGACAGCCACGCGATCCGCCGCCGACAGAACACGGTGTTGCGCTTCGGTCTCAGCTCACTCGCGGTCGGCGAGCGCTTTCGTCGCGCCGGCTGGTCGTTGCAGTCGCAGGGGTTGTCGGACGACGACTATGCGCTCGACGGCGGCGGCGTGCCGTTGCGTGTTGCCGGGGCCGGCATCGTCGGCGCGATGACGATCGCGGGGCTCGACTCGGAACACAATCACGCGCTCGTCGTCGAGAGCCTGCAGTGGCACGTCGGCCGTTACGCGCTCGCGCCGCACGCGTAACGACAAGGGCGGCACGACCGGCGCAAGCGCGCCGATGCACCGCCCCGCACGATCAGTTCAACCCGCCGCTCACGACGAGATGCTCGCCGGTCATCCAGCGTGCGTCATCCGACGCGAGGAACACGGCCACCGACGCGATGTCGTCCGGCTCGCCGAGACGGCCGAGCGGCGTCTCGCTGCGCACCTGCTTGTCGAGATCCGAACCGATGATGCCCGCGCTGTGCGTGCCCTCGGTCACGATCATCCCCGGGTTGATCGCGTTCACGCGAATCTTGCGCGGGCCGAGTTCGAGCGCGAGCACGCCGGTGATCGCGTCGACCGCGCCCTTGGTGCCGCTGTAGACGGCGCTGGCGGGCGGCGTGATGCTGGTCACCACCGAGCTGATGTTGATGATGCTCGCGCCTTCGCCGAGATGCTTGACGGCTGCCTGCGTCGTCAGCAGCACGCCGAACACGTTCGTGTCGAATTGACGGCGATAGTGCTCTTCGGTGATCGCCTCGATCGGCGCGAATTCGTACACGCCGGAATTGTTGACGAGCACGTCGAGACGGCCGTACGTGTCGATCGCCGTATCGACGATGCGCTGTGCGTCGGCTGCCTTCGACACGTCGCCGCCCACCGCGACCGCGCGGCCGCCCGCTTCGACGATCGCACCGACGACCGCGTCGGCACCCGCCTTGCTGCTCGCGTAGTTGACGACGACCGACGCGCCTTCGGCGGCCAGTGCCTTCGCGATTGCCGCGCCGATGCCCTTCGATCCGCCCGTGACGATCGCGACCTTGCCTGCCAGCTTGCTCATGATTTCATTCCTCAGTCAGAAGACCTTCGATGGATGGCGCCGGTTGCCGCGACGATGCGTTGACGCGTCGACGCGTTGTGATGACGACCGGCCTGACTGGCAATGTACGGTGCGGCACCGCAGTGATAAAGCGGCTCGACACGAATTGACTGGCGGAGTTTGCCGAACAATCGATCGCGCGCCGTCAGCCGGCGCTCAGCCACGCATCGGCGACCTCGCCGCCCAGGCCATCGAGCGCGCCGTCGTAGACGATCCGTCCGCGCCCCATCACCGCGACGCGCCGTGCGAGCCGCGGCGCGAACTGCAGCCGCTGCTCGATCAGCAGGATCGCGACGCCGTCGGCCTGCAGCGCGGCGAGGCAAGCGCCGACTTCGTCGACCGCGAGCGGCGCGAGCCCTTCGGCCGGCTCGTCGACGATCAGCACGCGCGGGCGGCCGGCCAGCGCACGCACCAGCGCGAGCACCTGCTGTTCGCCGCCAGACAGCCGCCCGGCTTTCACGTCCGCGCGCGCGGCCAGCAGCGGGAAACGCTCGAACAGGCGTTCGAGCGCCGCGCGTTCGGCCGCACCGCCGGCACCGCGCAGCCCGAGCCGCAGGTTGTCGCGCACCGTCAGCAGCGGGAACACGTCGCGGCTTTCGGCAACGTAAGCGACACCACGCCGCGCGATCTCGAACGTGCGCGCACCCGCGCACTCGGCGCCGGCGATGCGCACCGAGCCGGCCGTGCGCACGAGCCCCAGCACGGCCTTCGCGAGCGTCGAGCGCCCCGAGCCGTTGCGGCCGAGCAGCGCGAGCGTCTCGCCCGGTGCCAGCGCAAGATCGACGCCGTCGAGCACGGGCTGCAATCCGTACCACGCGCGCAGGCCGCGAATGTCGAGCAGTGCGCTCATGCGCGTCCCTCTCCCAGATACGCGGCGCGCACGCGCGAATCGGCACGGATTGCATCGGGCGCGCCGGTCGCGACCACCGCGCCGCGCACGAGCACCGTGATGCGTTCGGCGAAACCGAACACCGCGTCCATGTCGTGCTCGATCATCAGCACCGTGCGGCCCTGCGTCGTCGCACGGATCAGCGCGATCATCCGCGCCGCCTGCTCGCGGCTCATGCCGGCCGTCGGTTCGTCGAGCAGCAGCGTGCGCGCGCCGCTCGCGAGCGCGATCCCGAGATCGAGCGCGCGCTGTTCCGCATAGCTCAGTTCGGCGGCCAGCGCGCCGCGCCGCGCATCGAGCCCGATGTCGTGCAACACGCGCGCGGCCGCGAGATCGACCGACGCCGATTCGCGCAGCCGGTTCCACCAGCGCCGCCGTTCGGCGGGCGCATGCAGCGCCGCGCAGCGCAGATTGTCGAATACGGTCAGCCGCGCGAACGCGCTCGTCTGCTGGAAACTGCGGCCGATGCCGAGGCGGCTCGCGACGACCGGCCCGCGCCCGCGCAGGTCGACGCCGTGCAGCACGACCCGCCCGCGCGTCGGCCGCGTCGCGCCCGCGATCACGCCGAACAGCGTCGACTTGCCCGCGCCGTTCGGCCCG
>NZ_ASSI01000164.1:0-3276 GCF_000466765.1 Burkholderia sp. AU4i
TTGGAATACGGCACAACGCGAGAACTCAACCTGTAGCGACTGTCGATGAGACAGACTCGTTATAGGGTCAAGCGAACAAGTGCATGTGGTGGATGCCTTGGCGATCACAGGCGATGAAGGACGCGGTAGCCTGCGAAAAGCTACGGGGAGCTGGCAAACAAGCTTTGATCCGTAGATGTCCGAATGGGGAAACCCACTCCTTTTGGAGTATCCATGGCTGAATACATAGGCCATGTGAAGCGAACGCGGTGAACTGAAACATCTAAGTAACCGCAGGAAAAGAAATCAACCGAGATTCCCAAAGTAGTGGCGAGCGAAATGGGATGAGCCTTGCACTCTTTATTTGTATTGTTAGCCGAACGCTCTGGAAAGTGCGGCCATAGCGGGTGATAGCCCCGTAGGCGAAAACAGTATGAAAGAACTAGGTGTGCGACAAGTAGGGCGGGACACGTGAAATCCTGTCTGAAGATGGGGGGACCATCCTCCAAGGCTAAATACTCGTGATCGACCGATAGTGAACCAGTACCGTGAGGGAAAGGCGAAAAGAACCCCGGGAGGGGAGTGAAATAGATCCTGAAACCGCATGCATACAAACAGTCGGAGCCTCGTAAGGGGTGACGGCGTACCTTTTGTATAATGGGTCAGCGACTTACGTTCAGTAGCAAGCTTAACCGTATAGGGCAGGCGTAGCGAAAGCGAGTCCGAATAGGGCGTTCAGTTGCTGGGCGTAGACCCGAAACCAGGTGATCTATCCATGGCCAGGATGAAGGTGCGGTAACACGTACTGGAGGTCCGAACCCACTAACGTTGAAAAGTTAGGGGATGAGCTGTGGATAGGGGTGAAAGGCTAAACAAACCTGGAAATAGCTGGTTCTCTCCGAAAACTATTTAGGTAGTGCCTCGTGTCTCACCTTCGGGGGTAGAGCACTGTCATGGTTGGGGGGTCTATTGCAGATTACCCCGCCATAGCAAACTCCGAATACCGAAGAGTGCAATCACGGGAGACAGACATCGGGTGCTAACGTCCGGTGTCAAGAGGGAAACAACCCAGACCGCCAGCTAAGGTCCCCAAATATAGCTAAGTGGGAAACGAAGTGGGAAGGCTAAAACAGTCAGGAGGTTGGCTTAGAAGCAGCCACCCTTTAAAGAAAGCGTAATAGCTCACTGATCGAGTCGTCCTGCGCGGAAGATGTAACGGGGCTAAGCTATATACCGAAGCTGCGGATGCGTGCTTGCACGCATGGTAGGAGAGCGTTCCGTAAGCCTGCGAAGGTGCCTTGTAAAGGGTGCTGGAGGTATCGGAAGTGCGAATGCTGACATGAGTAGCGATAAAGGGGGTGAAAGGCCCCCTCGCCGTAAGCCCAAGGTTTCCTACGCAACGTTCATCGGCGTAGGGTGAGTCGGCCCCTAAGGCGAGGCAGAAATGCGTAGCTGATGGGAAGCAGGTCAATATTCCTGCACCATTGTTAGATGCGATGGGGGGACGGATCGCGGAAGGTTGTCCGGGTGTTGGAAGTCCCGGTCGCTGCATTGGAGAAGGCACTTAGGCAAATCCGGGTGCGTAATTCAAGGGTGTGGCGCGAGCTCCTTCGGGAGCGAAGCAATTGGAAGTGGTTCCAAGAAAAGCCTCTAAGCTTCAGTCTAACGATGACCGTACCGCAAACCGACACAGGTGGGCGAGATGAGTATTCTAAGGCGCTTGAGAGAACTCGGGAGAAGGAACTCGGCAAATTGGTACCGTAACTTCGGGATAAGGTACGCCCTTGTAGCTTGACTGGCCTGCGCCAGGAGGGTGAAGGGGTTGCAATAAACTGGTGGCTGCGACTGTTTAATAAAAACACAGCACTCTGCAAACACGAAAGTGGACGTATAGGGTGTGACGCCTGCCCGGTGCCGGAAGATTAAATGATGGGGTGCAAGCTCTTGATTGAAGTCCCGGTAAACGGCGGCCGTAACTATAACGGTCCTAAGGTAGCGAAATTCCTTGTCGGGTAAGTTCCGACCTGCACGAATGGCGTAACGATGGCCACACTGTCTCCTCCCGAGACTCAGCGAAGTTGAAGTGTTTGTGATGATGCAATCTACCCGCGGCTAGACGGAAAGACCCCATGAACCTTTACTGTAGCTTTGCATTGGACTTTGAACCGATCTGTGTAGGATAGGTGGGAGGCTATGAAACCGGAACGCTAGTTTCGGTGGAGCCGTCCTTGAAATACCACCCTGGTTTGTTTGAGGTTCTAACCTTGGCCCGTGATCCGGGTCGGGGACAGTGCATGGTAGGCAGTTTGACTGGGGCGGTCTCCTCCCAAAGCGTAACGGAGGAGTACGAAGGTACGCTAGGTACGGTCGGAAATCGTGCTGATAGTGCAATGGCATAAGCGTGCTTAACTGCGAGACCGACAAGTCGAGCAGGTGCGAAAGCAGGTCATAGTGATCCGGTGGTTCTGTATGGAAGGGCCATCGCTCAACGGATAAAAGGTACTCTGGGGATAACAGGCTGATACCGCCCAAGAGTTCATATCGACGGCGGTGTTTGGCACCTCGATGTCGGCTCATCTCATCCTGGGGCTGTAGCCGGTCCCAAGGGTATGGCTGTTCGCCATTTAAAGAGGTACGTGAGCTGGGTTTAAAACGTCGTGAGACAGTTTGGTCCCTATCTGCCGTGGGCGTTGGATATTTGAAGGGGGCTGCTCCTAGTACGAGAGGACCGGAGTGGACGAACCTCTGGTGTACCGGTTGTCACGCCAGTGGCATCGCCGGGTAGCTATGTTCGGAAGAGATAACCGCTGAAAGCATCTAAGCGGGAAACTCGCCTTAAGATGAGATATCCCTGGGGACTAGATCCCCTTGAAGGGTCGTTCGAGACCAGGACGTTGATAGGTCAGGTGTGTAAGCGCAGTAATGCGTTCAGCTAACTGATACTAATTGCCCGTAAGGCTTGATCCTATAACAAGTCTGCCTTGTAGATCGGCGCCGTGCGACAGCACTGGCCGCAAGATCCAGAGCGACAAGTTGGATTCTCGTGTGTGATACACACAACCTAAATTACTGCTTCTTCCAAGATTGGTTGTGCTGCGAAGCAGCGCAACAACCCTCTTTGCCTGATGACCATAGCGAGTCGGTCCCACCCCTTCCCATCCCGAACAGGACCGTGAAACGACTCTACGCCGATGATAGTGCGGATTCCCGTGTGAAAGTAGGTAATCGTCAGGCTCCCTAAGCAAGAAACCCCCGCCCGAAAGGCGGGGGTTTTTGCATTTGGGCGGCGGAAATGTA
>NZ_ASSI01000165.1:0-60039 GCF_000466765.1 Burkholderia sp. AU4i
GGCAGCGGCGGCCCGCTCGCACCGGTCACCGGCCTCGTCTCGACGGTCACGGGCGCACTCGGCGGCGCAGCAGGTGGCAGCGGCGGCCCGCTCGCACCGGTCACGGGTCTGCTCGGTACCGTGACGGGCGCCCTCGGCGGCGCAACAGGCGGCGCAGGCGGCAGCAGCCCGCTCGCCCCGGTGACGAACGTCGTGTCCACGGTAACGAGCGCGGTCGGCGCACCGGCATTGACCGGCGGCACGGGCGCCGTCACGAACTCGGGCTCGGCGTCGAATCCGCTCGCACCGGTCACGTCGCTGATCGGCGGCCTGCTCGGTGGCACGCACGGCAAGTAAACCAACATCCATCAATCGACAAGACAGCGAGGAGTCAATCATGTCCCAGCAACGTTCTCTCACGACAGCCGCCCTGCACCAGTGGCGCGTGCCCCTCACGGCCTTCGCCGCAGCCTGCCTGCTGGCCGCCTGCGGCGGCGGCGGCGTGAGTTCGCCGCCGACCAGCAGCAACAACAACCCCAGCAGCACGAGCGGTACACCGAGCACGAGCGGCACCAGCGGCACGTCCACCGGCACCAAGGGCGTCGTCAGCACGGTTGGCCAGACGGCCACCGACCTCGGCAGCACGGTCGGCAACATCACCGTGCCCGGCCTCGGCGACGGTGTGACGAAGGGCGTCGGCAGCACGCTCTCCAGCACGGGCACGATCGTCGGCGCAGCTGCCGATGCCGTGAGCAACGGGCTGGGACAGATCGGTACGACCAAGGATCCGGTCGGCACGACCGTCGCGGGCCTCGGCAACGTGGTCGGCGCGACGAGCAACACGGTGTCCGGCCTGAGCTCCACGGTCAAGGCGCTCGGTACGGGGCAACTCGCGCCGCTCGCGCCCGTCACGACGCCGGTCGGCACCGTGCTCGACACGGTGGCCAATGGCTTGACGGCTGCCGGCACGACGATCGGCTCGACGCTGTCGTCGGGCGCCGTGCAGCAAGTGACGCAGCCGCTCAGCTCGGCGATCACGCCGCTCGTGATCACCGCGGGCCAGGTCACGCAACAGGTCGGCACGACGACCGGCCTCGGCCAACCCGTCTCGGGTCTGCTCGGCCAGGTCGGCGGCGCGATCAGCTCGGCCGGCAAGCAGGTTGGCGGCACGTCGAGCCAGCCGCTCGTCGGCGACGTCGGTCAGCTCGTGACGGCGGTCGGCAACACCGTGACCAACGCGGGCGGCCTCGTCAACCCGAACGGCCCGAACGGCGCGGCGCCGATCCCCGGCCTGATCACGAGCCTCGTCGGCGGCTCGACGGCGACCGTGCAGAACGGCACGTCGTCGGGTTCCGGCTCGACGAATCCGCTCGGCGGCCTGCTGTCGGGTCTCGGCTCGACGCCGCTCGGCTCGCTCACGGGCGCACTCGGCGGCGCGACCGGCGGTTCGGGCAGCAGCCCGCTCGCGCCCGTCACGGGCCTCGTCTCCACCGTTACCGGCGCACTGAGCGGTGCGGCGGGCGGTAGCGGCGGCCCGCTTGCCCCCGTCACGAATCTCGTGTCGACGGTCACGGGCACGCTCGGCGGCGCAACGGGTGGCGCAGGCAGTGCAAACCCTCTCGCGCCTGTCACCGGTTTGCTGAATACTGTCACCGGAGCAGTTGGCGGCGCAGCGGGATCCGGGGGAGCGAGCCCGCTCGCGCCGGTCACGTCGCTGGTCGGCAGCGTCACGGGAACGGCAACGTCGGGCGGCGGCTCGACGGGCCTGCTGGCACCGGTAACGGGGTTGCTGGGTACGCTGGGTAGCGTTGGCAAGTAAGGAGGACGGTCGCACCTTCGCAGCCGGAGCGGAGGGTGCGACCGTACAAACACAACCGGCATTGCGGCACGCGGCGCGCGGCACCCTGGTGTCGCGCGCCGGCATTACAAAGAAGACGAAAAGCAAGGCCTACGAGGAAGAACAATGAAATCCAGACTCGACAGATGGATGATGCTGCTCGCCGCCATCGCGGCAGCCAGCACGGCACAGGCACAAACGCGCGTCGGCGGTAACCCGCTCGACTCCCTGCCCCAGATCAACGCGCCGAAAACCGGCCCGAACGTAACCGTGCAGGTCGCGCCCCAGGCGCCGCAACTGCAGGAGCTGCTGTCGCGCCACCTGACACCGACGACCTTCCAGGTCGAAGGCGTAAAGTCGGTACCGTTCGAGGAAATCTCGCGTCGCTTCACCCCCCTCGTCGGCAAGGACATCACGATCGGCGATCTGATCGAAACCGCCAACGGCGTGACGAAGCTTTACCAGGAACGCGGTTACGCGCTGTCGTTCGCGTTTGTTCCCGCGCAAACGTTCGAGAACGGCGTCGTGCGCATCACGGTTGTCGAAGGCTATGTGTCGGACGTCAAGGTCACCGGCAAACCCGGGGCAATGGAATCGAAGATTCGCGCGATCGCAGCGCATATCACCGACGATCGCCCGCTGCGCCGCGCAACGTTCGAGCGCTACGTGAACACGTTCGGCCTCTTGCCCGGCCTCACGGTGAAGGCGAACGTACCACCGCCGCAAACCACCGACGGCGCCACGACGCTCGAACTTGCCGTCGACCGCAAGGCATTCAACGTCAGCACCGGTATCGATTTCAACCACCCGGGCGTACAGGGCCTCATCACCGCGACCGAAAACGGCCTCACGAAGTTCGGCGAGCAGCTGAGCATCTCCGCACTGGCGCCGCCAGGGCGTGACAAGCAGACCTACTTCGCGTTCAGCGGCGCGGTGCCCGTCGGCAGCAGCGGCCTGATCACGCGCCTCGATGCAAGCACCTATCGCGGCAAGCCTACTGACAATCCGGGCCTGCCGTCGTCCGTCCAACGCACCGTCAAGAACGAGAAGCTTGGTCTTTCGGCATCCTATCCGATACTGCTGAACAACCAGCGCAGCCTGCTCGGCACTGTGTCGGGTTATGCCGCACACAACGAAGACCGCTACCAAAGCCAGACCAACGGCAATACCCTCGAAAACCGGTCACAGGTCCGCGTGATGCAATTGCAGCTCGACTACACGAGCGTCGAACCGAAGCAGGTGCGAAAACTGAGCGTCAATGTCGCCAAGGCATTCGACATCCTCGGTGCATCGAAATCGCAGACTGGCGTGGTTAACGGTGTGGGGGTTACATACGCCGACCCGACGTCGCTGACCTTCGTCCGTACCGGCGCGACCTTCACGCAAACCAACGAATGGCCGTTCCGGATCGGCACGTCGGTCTCGCTGACCGGGCAATACAGCCCTGACTCACTGCCGACGTCCGAGCAGATCTCGTTCGGCTCGACGCGCTACGCGCTCGGCTATCAGCCGGGCGAAGCGTCGGGCGACTCGGGATGGGGGATGTCGCTGGAGGTCAACCGTGGCTTCACGCCGGGCTGGACGTATATGAAGTCCGTGACGCCGTACATCGCCTACGACATGGCGCGTGTGTACCTGCATTCAGGCACGCCGTCGCCCAACCGCATGTCGTCGGTCGGCATCGGTGTGCGTTTCACGGACAGCCGCTTCTACAGCCTCGACCTGAACGTCGCGAAGCCGGTGGGCGACGCGCCAGTCGAAAGCGCATCACGCAGCCCGCGCATCAACGCCGCATTCTCGTATCAGCTCAACTGATCGGTCACCAAACAGCCCGCGCCATGCGGGCTGTTTCGATTAGAGCCCCCTCTATCAAACGTGGCGCGCGGTTTCACGTATTCTGGCGAAGCTCGCAACATGCCCGCCCCATGCAGACGGTCGTGCGGGCAAATCGAACACGACATGCAAAACAAGGAGGACGACAATGATTCAACTGACCCGCCCATTGCGTGCAATCGCCTTCGCCGGCGCACTGCTCGCTTGCGCCGCCCCCACGTTCGCACAGGCAGACAGCCCCATCGGCATGTGGCAGACGATCGACGACAACACCCATCAGCCGAAGGCACTCGTGCAGATCGCCGAGGACGGCGACGGTGCGCTGACCGGCAAGGTCGTCAAGGGCCTCGGCGCTAACGATACGCCCGATCGCCGCTGCACCGCCTGCACGGACGAGCGCAAGGATCAGCTCATCAAGGGCATGACGATCATCAAGGCGATGAAGAAGGAAGGCGACCACTGGGACGGCGGCAACATTCTCGACCCGGAAAACGGCAAGGTCTACAAGTGCAAGATGACGCTCGAAGACGGCGGCCAGAAACTCGTCGTGCGTGGTTATATCGGCGTATCGCTGCTCGGCCGTTCGCAGACCTGGGTTCGCCAACAATGACGCGCGGCGCGCGCTGAAACGCGCGGCTTAATGGAAAAAACCGGCCTGACGATGAATTCGTCAGGCCGGTTTTCTTTTGGTGCGCGCGTCGGCGCAAACAACGCAGTAAACAGCGGACATCAGGCTGCGTGCTTCATCGTACCCGGCGCATAACTGCCCGGTGTGCGACCCACGGGTACCACGCCGCTGCGCGCCTCCGCCGCCTTCGATTGCGTATGCTTGCGCATCCGCACCGACAATTCATTGCACAGGTTCACGCCCGAGTCGCCGTAGAGTTCACGCATCACGCTCATCAGCGTGCCCGTCTCGTGCCAGACCTTGAAGCGGCGATGGCATGTCTGATACGAAGGGTAACGGCGCGGCATCGCCGACCACGTTGCGCCGCTGTAGATGACCCAGAGCACGCCGTTCATCACGGCACGGGTATTGGCTAGCGGCCGGCCGCGCAACTCGGTGCGCGGCTGCATTTCGGGCAGAAGCGGCGCGACGCGGCGCCACTCGTGGTCGGTCAGATCGCGATACGGTGTCATGGACATCTCCAGCCTTGGTAACCATGACACAACGATATCGGCTCACCTCAACGATGAATATAAGACAAGTCCGAAAATACCCCGAGATCACCTGAATTTGACCGGAATTGACGTTTGAATACCGTCAATTGCCGGAAATCGCCCTCACGTGAGCGACGTATCGACGATGCGGCGCGGCGTTTCGAGGTACTCCTTCGACTGCATCTCGACGATTCGAGACACCGTGCGCGCGAATTCGTTGGCCATCGGGCCCTCGACGTACAGCTGCTCCGCCGGCACCGCCGCGGACATCAGCAGCTTGACCTTGTGGTCGTACAGCACGTCGATCAGCCACGTGAAGCGGCGCGCCTCGGACGCCATCCGCGGCGACATCTGCGGCACCTCGGACAGCACGATCGCATGGAAGCGGCTCGCCAGTTCGAGGTAGTCGTTCTGCGAACGCGGGCCGCCGCACAGCGTCGCGAAATCGAACCACACGACGCCGTCCGCCTTGCGCAGCGCCTTCAGCTCACGCTTCTCGATATGCAGGAGCGGGCTTTCATCGGGTACCGCCGCAAGCTTGCCGAACGCATGGCGCAGTTCGCGATCGGCGTCCGCGCCGAGCGGCGTGTGATACATCTTCACCTGCGCGAGCGTGCGCTGGCGATAATCGACGCCCGCGTCGACGTTCAGCACGTCGAGCTTGTCCTTGATCAGCGCAATCGCCGGCAGCATGCGGTCGCGATGCAGACCGTCCGGATACAGGTCGTCGGGATCGTAGTTGGACGTCATCACGAACTGCACGCCGTTGTTGAACAGGCGGTCGAGCAGACGGTACAGGATCATCGCATCGGCAATGTCCGACACGTGGAACTCGTCGAAGCAGATCAGACGGTAGCGCTTCGCGATACGCCGCGCGAGTTCGTCGAGCGGATCGGCCTGCCCTTTCAGTTCCTCGAGCTCGCGGTGGACTTCGCGCATGAATTCGTGGAAATGCAGGCGCGTCTTGCGCTGCACGGGCACGACCGCGTAGAAGCTGTCCATCAGGAAGCTCTTGCCGCGACCGACGCCGCCCCACATGTAGACGCCGCGCGGGAGGTCGGGATGATTGATGAGCTTCTTGAATGCGTTCGAGCGGCGCGCCTTGTACTCGACCCACTCGTCGAAACATTGCTGCAGGCGATCGACGGCCGCGCGCTGCGCGGGATCGGACTGATAGCCGCGCGTGGTCAGTTCGCGCGTGTAGTATTCGGTGACGTTCATCGGGCAAACCGGAAAAAACGAAGGCGGACGGGAAACCCCGCCCGCCCTCGTCATGAGACGGCTGCGCCGGCCGATGGCCGGCCGGCGCTATACCGCGCTCAGCTGTTCAGCGAGCGCTTGTCGACGGCGAGCGCCGCTTCGCGCATCACTTCCGACATCGACGGGTGCGGATGGCAGATGCGGGCGATGTCTTCCGACGCCGCCTTGAATTCCATCGCCACCACGGCTTCCGCGATCAGGTCCGACGCGTTCGCGCCGATCACGTGCACGCCGAGCAGTTCGTCGGTCTTCGCATCCGCGATCATCTTCACGAAGCCGTCCGGCGCGTTCATGCCGAGCGCGCGGCCGTTGATCGAGAACGGGAACTTGCCCGACTTGATCTCGCGACCTTCCGCCTTCAGCTGCTGCTCCGTCTTGCCGACCCATGCGATTTCCGGGTACGTGTAGATCACCCACGGAATGCAGTTGTAGTCGATGTGCGGCTTCTGGCCGTCGATCACTTCCGCGACCAGCACGCCTTCGTCTTCCGCCTTGTGCGCGAGCATCGGGCCGCGCACCACGTCGCCGATCGCGTAGACGTTCGGCACCGCCGTGCGGCAGTGGTCGTCCACGTCGATGAAGCCACGCTCGTTCGCCTTCAGGCCGATTGCCTCGAGGCCGAGGTTGTCGGTGTTCGGCACGCGACCGACCGACACGATCAGGCGGTCGGCGTCGAGCGTCTGCGCGTTGCCGTCCTTGTCCGTGTAAGCGATCGACACGCCGTCGGCGGTCGCCTTCACTTCGCCGATCTTCACGCCGAGATGGATGTCGAGGCCCTGCTTCTTGAACAGTTTGGCCGCTTCCTTCGCGAGCGCTTCGTCGGCTGCGCCGAGGAATGCCGGCAGCGCCTCGAGCACCGTCACTTCGGCACCCAGGCGACGCCACACCGAGCCGAGCTCGAGGCCGATCACGCCTGCGCCGATCACGGCGAGCTTCTTCGGCACCGAGTCGAACGTCAGCGCACCTTCGTTGTCCGACACGATCTTGTTGTCGACCGGGATGCCCGGCAGGTGACGCGCCTTCGAGCCCGTCGCGATGATCACGTTCTTCGCGGTGACGACTTCGGTTTCACCCTCGCCGCTCACTTCGATCTGCACGCCGGCGTCGGTCTTGCCGGTGAACTTGCCATGGCCCTTCAGCCAGGTGATCTTGTTCTTCTTGAACAGGAACTCGATCCCGCTCGTCATCTTCTCGACGATCGCGTCCTTGCGGCCGAGCATCTTCGCGACGTCGATCTTCACGCCGTCGACCGTGATGCCGTGGTCGGTCAGGTGATGCGACGCGTTCTCGAACTCTTCCGACGACGCGAGCAGCGCCTTCGACGGGATGCAGCCGACGTTCAGGCAGGTGCCGCCGAGCTTCAGCGCGCCGGCCGGGTTCTTCCACTTCTCGATACAGGCAACGGTCTTGCCGAGCTGCGCGGCGCGAATCGCGGCGATGTAGCCGCCGGGGCCGGCGCCGATCACGACGACGTCAAATTCCTTGGACATGACAATCCTTTCTACTTGTACGCCTGCACGTTCGCGCGCGGGCGCGAACGTGCAGAACGGGTCGATGCAGTGAGACTCGGCTTACAGGTCGAGCAGCAGGCGTGCCGGATCTTCCAGCGCATCCTTCATCGCGACGAGCGACAGCACGGCTTCGCGGCCGTCGATGATGCGGTGGTCGTACGACAGCGCGAGGTAGTTGATCGGGCGGATCACGATCTGGCCGTTTTCAACGACCGGACGCTCCTTCGTCGCGTGCACGCCGAGGATGGCCGATTGCGGCGGGTTGATGATCGGGGTCGACAGCATCGAGCCGAACACGCCGCCGTTCGAGATCGAGAACGTACCGCCCGTCATTTCCTCGATCGACAGCTTGCCGTCCTTCGCCTTCTGGCCGAATTCGGCGATCTTCTTCTCGATCTCGGCGAGGCTCAGCTGATCCGCGTTGCGCAGGATCGGCACGACGAGGCCGCGCGGCGAGCCGACGGCGATACCGATGTCGAAGTAGCCGTGGTAGACGATGTCGTTACCGTCGATCGACGCGTTCACGAGCGGGAACTTCTTCAGTGCGTGGACAGCGGCCTTCACGAAGAACGACATGAAGCCGAGCTTCACGCCATGTTCCTTCTCGAACTTGTCCTTGTACTTGTTGCGCAGCTCCATGACCGGAGCCATGTTGACTTCGTTGAACGTCGTCAGGATCGCGTTGGTCTGCTGCGATTCGAGCAGACGCTCGGCGATACGCGCACGCAGGCGCGACATCGGCACGCGCTGTTCCGGACGATCGTTGAGCCACGTCGTCGCCGACGCCGGCACCTTCACTTCCGGCAGCGACGGCTTCGCCGCAGCCTTTGCCGGTGCGGCAGCCGGAGCGGCCTTCGGTGCGCTGCCCGCGGCCAGCGCGTCGCCCTTCGTGACGCGGCCGTCGCGGCCCGAACCTGCGACGTCGCCTGCCGACAGGCCCTTCTCGGCCAGCAGCTTCGACGCGGCCGGCGATGCCGTAGCCGAGCTCGATGCCGTTGCGGTAGCCGGCTGTGCTGCCGGTGCGGCTGCAGCAGGCGCTGCGGCCGGCTTGACTTCGGCCGCGCCCGCAGCAGCTTCGGCTGCACCTGCCTTCGCTTCCGTATCGATCGTAGCGATCAGTTGATCGGCAACGACGGTGTCACCGTCGTTCTGCAGCACTTGCGCGAGCACGCCCGCGGCCGGTGCCGGCACTTCGAGCACGACCTTGTCGGTCTCGAGTTCGATCAGGATTTCGTCCTGCGCGACTGCTTCGCCCGGCTTCTTCTTCCACTGCAGCATGGTGGCTTCCGAAACCGACTCCGAAAGCTGGGGGACTTTGACTTCTACGATAGCCATGTGATTTTCCTGGATGCTTAATCTGGGGTGTGACGAGGTTCGTGCGATTCCTTCGGCCGGTGCGGCGCGCAGCGCGCCCGGCGGGCCAAAAGAGACGGGAAAGCGCGCTGCGCCTTCCCGTTTCGCTTCCGTCGGTTATTTCGCGATCGATGCGCTCTTCAGGCGGCCGAATGCACCTTCGATGAGGGCCTTCTGCTGCTCGTAGTGCTTCGCGTAGTAGCCAACCGCCGGCGAGGCCGAAGCCGGACGGCCGCTGTATGCCAGCTTCTGCCCTTCCTTCATGCCTTCCTTCAGGTGGTGCTCGACGTAGAACCAGGGGCCCTGGTTCTGCGGCTCGTCCTGCACCCAGACCACTTCAGTCGCGTTCTCGTACTTCTTGATTTCGGCTTCGAACTGCTTGTGCGCGAACGGATACAGCTGCTCGATACGGATGATCGCGACGTCGTTCGCCTTCGCTTCGCGGCGGTGCGCGACGAGGTCGTAGTACACGCGGCCCGAGCACACCAGCACGCGCTTGACCTTCTTCGCGTCGATGCCGCCGTCGGTTTCGCCCAGCACCGGCTGGAACGAACCCTTCGCGAGTTCCGACAGGTCCGACACCGCTTCCTTGTGGCGCAGCAGCGACTTCGGCGTTGCGACGATCAGCGGCTTGCGGAACAGGCGGATCATCTGGCGACGCAGCAGGTGGAAAATCTGCGCCGGCGTCGTCGGTTGAACGACCTGCATGTTGTGATCGGCACACAGCTGCAGGAAACGCTCGATACGCGTCGACGAGTGTTCCGGACCCTGGCCTTCGTAGCCGTGCGGCAGCAGCATCGTCAGACCCGACACGCGGCCCCACTTCACTTCGCCCGACGAGATGAACTGGTCGATCACGACCTGCGCACCGTTGACGAAGTCGCCGAACTGGGCTTCCCACAGCACGAGCGTGTTCGGCTCGGCGGTCGAGTAACCGTATTCGAAGCCCAGCACCGCTTCTTCCGACAGCACCGAGTCGATCACCGTGAACTTCGCCTGACCGTCGGCGATGTTCTGCAGCGGCACGTACGTGCCGTCGTTCCAGCGCTCGCGGTTCTGGTCGTGCAACACCGCGTGACGGTGCGTGAACGTGCCGCGGCCCGAGTCCTGGCCCGTCAGGCGCACCGAGTAGCCCGATGCGACGAGCGACGCGAACGCGAGGTGTTCACCCATGCCCCAGTCGAGCGGCTGGTCGCCACGCGCCATGTTGCGGCGGTCGTTGATCACGCGCTCGACGAGCGGGTGAACCTTGAAGTTTTCCGGGACCGTCGTGATGCGTTCGCCCAGGCGCTTCAGTTCGGCGAGCGGCACGGCCGTGTCGGCTGCATCCGTCCACTTGCGGTTCAGGAACGGAACCCAGTCGACCGCGTACTTGCTCTTGTAGTTCGACAGGACCGGATCGACCGTGTGGTGACCGTCGTCCATCGCCTTGCGGTACGCCTTCACGTAGTTGTCGGCGTCTTCCGCGGTGATCACGCCCTGCTGCACGAGCTTCTCGGCGTACAGCGCACGGGTGCCCGGGTGCTGTGCAATCTTCTTGTACATCAGCGGCTGCGTGACCGCCGGCGTGTCCTGCTCGTTGTGACCCAGCTTGCGGAAGCAGACGATGTCGATCACGACATCCTTGTGGAACTGCATCCGGTAGTCGATCGCGATCTGCGTCGCGAGGATCACGGCTTCCGGATCGTCGCCGTTCACGTGCAGCACCGGCGCCTCGATCATCTTGACGACGTCGGTACAGTACAGCGTCGAGCGCGCGTCGCGCGGGTCGGACGTCGTGAAGCCGATCTGGTTGTTGATGACGATGTGCAGCGTGCCGTGCGTGCCGTAACCGCGCGTCTGCGCGAGGTTCAGCGTTTCCATCACGACGCCCTGGCCAGCGAAGGCCGCGTCGCCGTGGATCTGCACCGGCAGCACTTGCAGGCCGTCTTCGTCGCCGCGACGATCCATCCGCGCCTTCGCGGAACCTTCGACCACCGGGTTCACGATTTCGAGGTGCGACGGGTTGAACGCGAGCGACAGGTGGACCGGGCCGCCTTCCGTCGACACGTCCGACGAGAAGCCCTTGTGGTACTTCACGTCACCTGCCGGCAGGTCGTCGACGTGCTTGCCTTCGAATTCGGCGAACAGGTCGGCCGGCATCTTGCCCAGCGTGTTGACCAGCACGTTCAGACGGCCACGGTGCGCCATGCCGATGATGATTTCCTGCACGCCGCGCTTGCCCGCGTGCTGAACGACTTCGTCCATCGCCGCGATGAAGCTTTCGCCGCCTTCGAGCGAGAAGCGCTTCTGGCCGACGTACTTGGTATGCAGGTAACGCTCGAGGCCTTCGGCGGCCGTCAGGCGATTCAGGATGTGCTTCTTCTCGTCAGCCGAGAAGTTCGGCGTCGCGCGGGTCGATTCCAGACGCTCCTGCCACCAGCGTTTCTGTTCCGGGTCGCTGATGTACATGTACTCGGCGCCGATCGTGCCGCAGTACGTGTCACGCAGGCCCTTGACGATGTCGCGCAGCGAAGCCTGGTCGAAACCGAAGTACAGGTTGCTTGCGCTGTACGTCTGGTCGAGATCGCCTTCGGAGAAGTCGTAGAACGCGGGTTCGAGTTCGGGAATGGCCGGACGTTCGCGACGCTTCAGGGGATCGAGATTGGCCCATTGCGAGCCGAGGAAGCGATAAGCGCTGATGAGGGACTGCACGTGCACTTGCTTGCGCGCTGCAGCAAGGTTGGTGCTGCTTTCGCGCGGGATGAAGGCATTGGCCTTCGCACGCTCGGCGAACGATTCGACGATCGGGAAATGAGCGACGTCATTGGCATTCGAGCCGTCCGTCGCAGGCACGTTCTGCAGCGCGTCGAAATACTCTCGCCAGTTCTCCGGCACCGATGCCGGATTGTTGAGGTATGCATCGTACAGTTCTTCAACGTACGAAGCATTGCCGCCGAACAGATAGGAGTTCAGCTGAAACTGCTTCATTACATCTGACATTTTACGCTCACCTTTCTTCGAGCTTCTCGAGAAATAGCGGGTTACTCAACCTTCCGCGACACGGCCTGACCGTTTAGCGGATTGCGAATCAAGTCTTGCTTGGAAGGACCTAAAACTTGCGTGCGCGCAGCATATCACAGAACCGATACCGGAGTTCACGGCGAAATGTGCCTGAAAGCACCGCGCGACGGGGTTTTGCCGGATTGCCACGACCCGCGGGAACAGTGTTTTGCAGCGCACCCGGTTGCACATCGTTCAGATGCAAAAAAGGCCACCCGAAGGCGGCCTTTTTCGTCCTGCGCGGGAACGATCGATGCTTAGTCGACCGCGCCTTCGCGGCTCGCGCGGCGACGCTCGTGCTCCTTCAGGAAGCGCTTGCGCAGGCGGATCGACTGCGGCGTCACTTCGACGAGCTCGTCGTCGTCGATGAATTCGACCGCGTACTCGAGCGACATCTGGACCGGCGGCACCAGGCGCACGGCTTCGTCGGTGCCCGACGCACGCACGTTGGTCAGCTGCTTGCCCTTGATCGGGTTCACGACGAGGTCGTTGTCGCGGCTGTGGATGCCGATGATCATGCCCTCATAGAGCGCATCGCCCGGCTTCACGAACATGCGGCCGCGATCCTGCAGCTTCCACAGTGCGTAGGCCACGGCAGCGCCGTCGTCCTGCGAGATCAGCACGCCGTTGCGGCGCTCGAAGACCGAACCGTCCTTGACCGGTGCGTACGAGTCGAAGATGTGGCTCATCAGGCCCGTGCCACGCGTGAGCGTCAGGAATTCGCTCTGGAAGCCGATCAGGCCACGCGCCGAGATCTTGTACTCCAGACGCGTGCGGCCACGGCCGTCCGATGCCATGTCGAGCATCTCGCCCTTGCGGCGGCCGAGCTCTTCCATCACGCCACCCTGATGCTCGTCCTCGACGTCGACGGTCAGCAGCTCGTACGGCTCGTGACGCACGCCGTCGATTTCCTGCATCACGACGCGCGGACGCGACACGGCCAGCTCATAGCCTTCACGGCGCATGTTCTCGACGAGAATCGTCAGGTGCAGTTCGCCGCGGCCCGACACTTCGAACACCGTTTCGTCTCCGGTGTCCTTCACCCGCAGCGCGACGTTGTGGTTCAGTTCCTTCATCAGGCGGTCGCGGATCTGGCGGCTCGTGACGAACTTGCCTTCGCGGCCGGCGAGCGGCGACGAATTGACGAGGAAGTTCATCGTCAGCGTCGGCTCGTCGACGGTGATCATCGGCAGCGCTTCCGGCGTATCGACCGCGCAGATCGTTGCGCCGATACCGACGTCTTCAATACCGTTGATCAGCACGATGTCGCCCGCCTCGGCCGATTCGACCTGCACGCGCTCGAGGCCCGTGAACGACAGCACCTGGTTGATCTTGCGGTTCAGCACTTCGCCTTCCGGGCCGAAGCGCATCGCGACCGGCTGGCCCGGCTTGATGCGACCGCGCGTGATGCGGCCGACGCCGATCCGGCCGACGTACGTCGAATAGTCGAGCGACGTGATCTGCAGTTGCAGCGGCGCGTCCGGATCCGCCGGACGGACCGGCACGTGCTCGAGGACTGCCTCGAACAGCGGGCGCATGTCGCCTTCGCGCGCAGCCGGGTCGAGCGACGCATAGCCGTTCAGGCCCGATGCGTAGACGATCGGAAAATCGAGCTGCTCTTCGGTTGCGCCAAGCTTGTCGAACAGGTCGAAGGTCTGGTTGATGACCCAGTCGATCCGCGCACCCGGACGGTCGATCTTGTTGACGATGACGATCGGCTTCAGGCCGAGCGCCAGCGCCTTCTTCGTGACGAAGCGCGTCTGCGGCATCGGGCCCTCGACCGCGTCGACGAGCAGCAGCACCGAGTCGACCATCGACAGCACGCGCTCCACCTCGCCGCCGAAGTCCGCGTGCCCCGGCGTGTCGACGATGTTGATGTGCGTGCCTTCGTACTCGACCGCGCAGTTCTTCGCGAGAATCGTGATCCCGCGCTCCTTTTCGATGTCGTTCGAGTCCATCACCCGCTCCGCAATCTGCTGGTTCTCGCGGAAGGTGCCGGACTGGCGGAGCAGTTGGTCGACGAGCGTGGTCTTGCCGTGGTCGACGTGGGCGATGATGGCGATATTGCGAAGGGCGCGGGTCATAGAAACCTGGAAATCGTTTGAACGCGCAAAAGCGCCCGCTCGTTTTTCACGGGCGCGCGCATTGCAGCTTGGAAAGCCACAAATTATAGCACGTGAGAATGTCGGCAACCGACCGGCACGTTGCAACGCAGCAGGCTGGCCAGCACACCCTCCCCTCGAACGCGCCAATCCGTCGAAGCCCGTGCCGCCGTCGGGCACAAAAACCTTATTGATATGAGGGATTTTTGCGACGCAAAGCGCGCCCCTTGCCGTTCGATTAACATTTGCCGCGGCAAGCAACTGTACCTATACTGCTGCCTAGTCAACTATTGCAGCTTCAGGGTTTTATGTCGGATTCTTCTACCCCATCCCCCGTTTCGCCACTGTCCACGTATCAGATGAACGACAGCGTCGGTTATCTGATGTCGCGCGTGAAGTCGGTGATGACCAACCTCGTCACGCAACGCACGCAGGAAGAGCTCGGCATCACGGGCACGCAGGCGAGCATGCTGTTCATGATCGCGGTCGGCAAGTGCTCGACGGCCGCCGAGCTTGCCCGCGAGTACGGGATCGACGCGAGCGCAGTCACGCGCCTGCTCGATCGGGTCGAAAAACGCGGCCTGCTGTCCCGTGTCCGCAGCATCGAGGATCGACGTGTCGTGCGCCTCGAGCTGACCGACGAAGGCCGTGCGCTCGCCGAACGGCTGCCGCCGATTTTCCGCAGCGTGCTCGACCAGGTGCTGGACGGGTTCACGCCGGAAGAAGTCGGGTTCCTGAAGAGCATGCTGCGCCGCATTCTCAGCAACTATTGCGAGACCGCCGGCGGCAGCATCACGTAATAGTTGCCATAACAATTACTTTTGACAGATTAATGTAAGGAAATCCTTGCAGTGTCCATCATTCATTCCGAGTCAGGGATCAGCGCGATGAAATCCTCCCCGTTGTCCGTGCGCGCCGGGTCGTGCCGCACCGCCGTCGCCGTCGCGGTCGCCGCACTGGCGCTGGCGGGCTGCGCGAACTACATCGGCATCAAGAGCGACAAGCAGATCGCCCCCGCGTCGCAATTCGAATCCGCCCAGAGCCTGCCGGCCCAGGGCGGCCAGTGGCCGGCGCTCGACTGGGCCAGCCAGTTCGGCGATCCGCAACTGCCGAAGCTGATCGACGAAGCCCTGCAGGGCAATCCGTCGATCGCGCAGGCACAGGCGCGCATCGCAAAGGCGTCGTCGTACATCGAATCGTCGCGCTCGAACCTGATGCCCAAGGCGGAAGCCAGCTATTCGTGGACGCGTGAGCTGTATTCGTCGAACGCGCTGTTCCCGCCGCCGTACGGCGGCCAGTGGTACAGCGAGAACAACGCGCTCGCGAGCGCGTCGTGGGAACTCGACCTGTGGGGCAAGAACCGCGAGCGCCTGCACACCGCCGTGTCGCAGGAAAAGGCGGCCGAAGCCGACATGCAGCAGGCACGCATCACGCTCGCGTCGTCGGTCGCACGCACCTACAACTCGCTCGCGCAGCTCTATGCGCTGCGCGATATCGCCCAACGCGAGATCACCAACCGCGAGACGGTCGGCAAGATCACCGACGGCCGCGTGTCGGCCGGCCTCGACACCAACGTCGAACGCCAGACGGCCCGCGGCAATATCGCGACGACCCAGGCTTCGCTGTCCGATCTCGATGGGCAGATCACGACGGTGCGCTACCAGCTCGCGGCACTGCTCGGCAAGGGCCCGGATCGCGGGCTGCAGATCGCGGCACCCGTGATGAACCCGAGCAGCGAAGTCACACTGCCCGGCAACCTGCCGGCCGATCTCGTCTCGCGCCGCCCCGACATCGTCGCCGCGCGCTGGCAGGTCGAAGCCGCGATGCACGACGTGAAGGAAGCGAAGGCCGAGTTCTACCCCGACGTAAACCTTGCGGCCGGTTTCGGCTTCGATGCGTTCGGCTGGGGCAAATTCCTGAACTTCGCGAGCCGCCAGGCGCAGTTCGGCCCGGCGATCCACCTGCCGATTTTCGACGCCGGCGCGCTGCGCGCGCAGCTCAAGGGCCGCTACGCGGACTTCGACCTGTCGGTGGCGAACTACAACCAGACGCTGATCAGCGCGCTGAACGACGTCGCGACGCAGGTCGCGTCGATCCGCGCAGTCGATCGCCAGATGGGCGATGCGCAACGCGCCCTCGACGCATCGACGCGCGCATACGACCTCGCGGTCATCCGCTACAAGGCCGGCCTGTCCCCGCAGTTGCAGGTGCTGACCGCGGACAGCAACCGCCTCGCATCGGAGCAGACGGTGACCAACCTGAAGATGCGCCGGCGCGACATGCAGCTTGCCCTGATCAAGGCGCTGGGCGGCGGGTTCGACGCGACCGGCACGCCGCTTGCCGCGCCCGACGCCGACAAGCCGACAAAACAGGCCGCCAACTGATCCGGCGCCACCACTACGCAGACACTCGAAATAACGGACGGAGAAAATCGCCATGAGCGACCAACAAAACGCCGCCAGCGCGCAGCCGCAGAACAACGGCAAGCGCAAACGGATGATGACGCTGCTCGTCGCGGTCATCGTGATCGCGGCCATCGCGTATGGCCTGTACTACTTCCTCGTCGCCCGCTTCCATGAAGGGACCGACGACGCGTACGTGAACGGCAACGTCGTGCAGATCACGCCGCAGGTCACCGGCACCGTGATCGCGGTGAAGGCCGACGACACGCAGACGGTGAAGGCCGGCGATCCGCTCGTCGTGCTCGACCCGGCCGACTCGCAGGTCGCGCTGCAGCAGGCCGAAGCCAACCTCGCGCAGACGGTGCGCCAGGTGCGCGGCCTGTTCGTCAACGACGACCAGTATCGCGCGCAAGTCGCGCTGCGCCAGTCCGACCTGTCGAAGGCCGAGGACGACCTCCGTCGCCGCATGGCCGTCGCGCAGACGGGCGCCGTGTCGCAGGAAGAAATCTCGCACGCACGCGACGCCGTGCGCGCCGCCCAGGCATCGCTCGACGCCTCGCAGCAGCAACTCGCGTCGAACCGCGCGCTGACCGCAAACACGACGATCGCATCGCATCCGAACGTGATGGCCGCAGCCGCGAAGGTTCGCGACGCGTACCTGGCGAACGCGCGTAACGTGCTGCCCGCACCGGTCACCGGCTATGTCGCGAAGCGCTCGGTGCAGGTCGGCCAGCGCGTGTCGCCGGGCACGCCGCTGATGTCGGTGGTGCCGCTGAACGCGGTGTGGGTCGATGCGAACTTCAAGGAAGTCCAGCTCAAGCACATGCGCATCGGCCAGCCGGTCGAACTGACGGCCGACATCTACGGCTCGTCGGCGGTCTACCACGGCAAGGTGGTCGGCTTCTCGGCAGGTACAGGCTCGGCGTTCTCGCTGCTGCCGGCGCAGAACGCGACGGGTAACTGGATCAAGGTCGTGCAGCGCCTGCCAGTGCGTATCGAACTCGATCCGAAGGATCTCGACAAGCACCCGCTGCGCATCGGCCTGTCGATGCAGGTCGACGTGGACATCAAGGACGAACGCGGCGACCAGCTCGTGAACGCACCGAACACCGTCTACGAGACCAACGTGTTCGCGAAGTACGGCGACGAAGCCGACGCCGAAATCGCCCGCATCGTCGCCGAGAATGCCGGCGGCAACGCACCGGCGCCGGCTGCGGCGAAGTCGAACGCCGTCGCGAAGATGATGTAACCGTTCCGACTCCGGAAAGACAACCGACATGGCACAGGCACCTGTCTCTCACCCGCCCTTGCAGGGCGGGCAGCTCGTGATCGGGACGATCGCGGTATCGCTCGCGGTGTTCATGAACGTGCTCGACACGTCCATCGCGAACGTCGCGATCCCGACCATCTCGGGCGACCTCGGCGTGTCGTCCGACCAGGGCACGTGGGTCATCACGTCGTTCGCAGTCGCGAACGCGATCTCCGTGCCGCTCACCGGCTGGCTGACCGACCGCTTCGGGCAGGTTCGCCTGTTCCTCGCGTCGATCATCCTGTTCGTGATTTCGTCGTGGATGTGCGGGCTCTCGCCCAACCTGCCGTTCCTGCTTGCGTCGCGCGTGCTGCAAGGCGCGGTGGCAGGCCCGATGATTCCGCTGTCGCAAGCGCTCCTGCTGTCGAGTTATCCGCGCGCCAAGGCGCCGATGGCGCTCGCACTATGGGCGATGACGACGCTGATCGCGCCCGTTGCCGGCCCGATCCTCGGCGGCTGGATCTCGGACAACTACTCGTGGCCGTGGATCTTCTACGTCAACATCCCGGTCGGCATCGCCGCCGCCGCCGCGACGTGGGCGATCTACCGCAATCGGGAATCGGCCGTGCGCCGCGCCCCGATCGACGGCGTGGGCCTCGCGCTGCTGGTCGTCTGGGTCGGCTCGCTGCAGATCATGCTCGACAAGGGCAAGGATCTCGACTGGTTCGCGTCGACGACCATCATCGTGCTCGCGCTGACCGCGGTCATCGCGTTCGCGTTCTTCGTCATCTGGGAACTGACTGCCGAGCACCCGGTCGTCGACCTGTCGCTGTTCCGCATGCGGAACTTCACCGGCGGCACCGTCGCGCTGTCGATCGGGTACGGCCTGTACTTCGGCAACCTCGTGCTGTTGCCGCTGTGGCTGCAGACGCAGATCGGCTACACGGCGACCGACGCCGGTCTCGTGATGGCGCCGGTCGGGCTGTTCGCGATCCTGCTGTCGCCCCTCACCGGGAAGTACCTGCCGCGCACCGATCCGCGCTTTATCTCGACGGCGTCGTTCCTGACGTTTGCGCTGTGCTTCTGGATGCGGTCGCGCTACACGACGGGGGTCGACGAATGGTCGCTGACGCTGCCGACGCTCGTACAGGGCATCGCGATGGCCGGCTTCTTCATCCCGCTGGTATCGATCACGCTGTCGGGCCTGCCCGGCCACCGCATTCCCGCGGCATCGGGCCTGTCGAACTTCGTGCGGATCATGTGCGGCGGCATCGGCACGTCGATCTTCCAGACGGCCTGGGACCATCGCAACAACTTCCATCACGCGCAACTGGTCGAGCAGGCGAACGTCTACAACCCGACGTTCAACCAGGCCGTCACGCAGATGGGCAACCTCGGGCTGACGCGGGACCAGGCACACGGGCTGATCAACAACCTGGCCACGCAGCAGGCCGCGCAGCTCGGCGTGAACGACCTGTTCTACATCTCGGCGGCGATCTTCGTGTTGCTGATCGGGCTGATCTGGATCACGAAGCCCGAGCGCTCGGGCGGTGGCGATGCAGGTGCCGCGGCATCGGCTGCACACTGAACACGCTGCCTGGACGCAAACAAAAAGCCCCGCTTCGTGAAGCGGGGCTTTTTCATTCCGACGGGTGCGCGTTCGCGCGGCTGCGTCAGGCTGCCGTGACGACGAGCCGCTCCGGCGCCAGTACGCCGTTTGCCTTGCGGGCCACGCCGAGCAGGCGAGTCGCGTCGTAGACGCGCACGCGCCCGCCTTCGGCCGCATCGATCGGGTCGAGCGACGACAGCGGCAAACGCTGGCCGTGCAGGAACCGCTTCGCGCTGGTTTCATCGAGACGAACCAGCGGAAACGTCGACAGCAACGCATCGACGGGCTGGAGCCACGCATCACGCGCCGCCTCGTCGGCATCGGACAGCGCATCGAGCGTTACCGCATGCTCGAGCGTCAGCGCACCGACGCCCGTGCGCCGCAGCATCGTCAGATGCGCGCCGCAACCGAGCGCCTCGCCGATATCCTCTGCCAGCGTGCGCACGTAAGTGCCCTTGGTGCAGGTCACGCGAAACGTCACGTCAGGCAGGTCGCACGCGAGCAGGTCGAGGGCGAGGATCGTCACGTTGCGGCCCTCGCGCTCGACGGTTTGCCCCGCGCGCGCATATTCGTACAGCGGTTTGCCATCGCGCTTGAGCGCCGAATACATCGGCGGCACCTGCACGATCTCGCCGGTGAAGCGCACCAGCGCGGCTTCCACCGCCGCACGGTCGCATTCGACGGGGCGCGTGTCGATCACCTCGCCTTCCGCGTCGCCGGTAGCCGTACGCTGGCCGAGACGCATCGTCGCTTCGTAGGTCTTGTCCGCTTCGAGCAGATCCTGCGAGAACTTCGTCGCCTCGCCGAAACACAGCGGCAGCAAACCCGAAGCCAGGGGATCGAGCGTACCGGTGTGACCGGCTTTCTTCGCGAGCAGCAGGCGCTTCGCGCGAATCAGTGCATCGTTGCTCGAAAGGCCGACCGGCTTGTCGAGCAGGAGGACACCGTCCAGCACGCGCCGGGGCACGCGCGGACGTTGGGATGCTGCAGTCGTCATAGGCCGGTCGAGCTCAGTCGTCCTTGGTAGCCGCGTCGGCCTCGTCGTCGTCCTTCGCGCGCGTCGAGTTCGCTTCCTTGATCAGGCGCGACATTTCCACGGCCTTCTCGATCGTCTGGTCGTAGTGGAAATGCAGCGTCGGCACCGTATGGATGTGCAGGCGCTTGAACAACAGGTTGTGCAAGTGACCCGACGCGTGGTTCAGCGCTTCCTGCGTCTTGGCCGGATCGCCGGTCAACGCGGTGAAGTAGACCTTCGCGTGCGCATAATCCGGCGTGAGTTCGACGCTCTGGATGGTCACGATGCCGATGCGCGGGTCTTTGACCTCGCGCATGATGAGTTCGGACAGATCGCGCTGAATCTGGTCGGCGATCTGCACGTTGCGATTGGGGGAAGTACGTTTCCTGGACATGATCGATCCGTGATCCGTTTATCAGGATGAAGCGGCGGCCAGTGTTGGCGCGCCACCATGAAAATGGGCGGGACAGGCCCAAGCCTGCCCCGCCCATGAGCCGATGCGCGAGGATTACAGCGTACGCGCGACTTCGGTCACTTCGAAGACTTCGAACTGGTCGCCTTCGATGACGTCGTTGAAGTTCTTCACCGACATACCGCACTCGAAGCCTTGCTTCACTTCCTTCACGTCGTCCTTGAAGCGCTTCAGCGATTCGAGTTCGCCCGTGAAGATCACGACGTTGTTGCGCAGCACGCGAACCGACGACGAGCGCTTGACGATCCCGTCCGTGACCATACAGCCGGCGACCGTGCCGACCTTCGGCACCTTGAACACCTGGCGCACCTCGACCATGCCGGTGACGACTTCGCGCTTCTCCGGCGCCAGCATGCCCGACATTGCCGCCTTCACCTCATCCACTGCGTCGTAGATGATGTTGTAGTAGCGGATGTCGATGCCGTTCGCTTCGGCCAGCTTGCGCGCCTGTGCATCCGCACGCGTGTTGAAGCCGATGATGACAGCCTTCGATGCCGTTGCGAGGTTGACGTCGTTTTCGCTGATGCCACCCACCGCGCTGTGCACGATCTGCACGCGCACTTCGTCGGTCGACAGCTTGAGCAGCGACTGCACGAGCGCTTCCTGCGAGCCCTGCACGTCCGCCTTGATGATGAGCGGCAGGTTCTGCACTTCGCCTTCGCCCATCTGCTCGAGCATGCTTTCCAGCTTCGCGGCCTGCTGCTTCGCCAGCTTCACGTCGCGGAACTTGCCCTGACGGAACAATGCGATTTCACGCGCCTTGCGCTCGTCCGGCAGCACAATCACTTCCTCGCCTGCGCCCGGCACTTCCGACAGACCCTGGATTTCGACCGGGATCGACGGGCCGGCTTCCTTCGTCGGCTTGCCGTTCTCGTCGAGCATCGCGCGCACACGGCCGTAGGCCGTACCCGCCAGCACGATGTCGCCGCGGTTCAGCGTACCGGACTGCACGAGGATCGTCGCGACCGGGCCCTTGCCCTTGTCGAGCTTCGCTTCGATCACGATACCCTTGGCCGGCGCTTCGACCGGTGCCTTCAGCTCCAGCACTTCGGCTTGCAGCAGCACGTTCTCGAGCAGATCGTCGATGCCCGCGCCCGTCTTTGCCGACACCGGCACGAACGGCGAATCGCCACCGTATTCTTCCGGCACGACGCCTTCCGCGACCAGTTCCTGCTTGACGCGATCGGGGTTCGCTTCCGGCTTGTCGATCTTGTTGATCGCGACGACGATCGGCACGCCACCCGCCTTCGCGTGGGCAATGGCTTCCTTCGTCTGCGGCATCACGCCGTCGTCGGCTGCCACCACCAGCACCACGATGTCGGTCGCCTTCGCGCCGCGTGCACGCATTGCCGTGAACGCTTCGTGACCCGGCGTATCGAGGAACGTGATGACGCCACGCGGCGTATCGACGTGATACGCGCCGATGTGCTGCGTAATGCCGCCCGCTTCGCCTGCGGCAACCTTCGCGCGGCGGATGTGGTCGAGCAGCGAGGTCTTGCCGTGGTCGACGTGACCCATCACCGTGACGACCGGCGGACGCGGCAGTTGCTCTGCGTCGGTACCGGTTTCGCCTTCGACGAGCAGCGCTTCCGGATCGTCCAGCTTCGCGGCAACCGCGCGGTGGCCCAGTTCCTCGACGACGATCATCGCCGTTTCCTGGTCCAGCACCTGGTTGATCGTGACCATCTGGCCCATCTTCATCATCACCTTGATGACTTCGGAGGCCTTGATCGACATCTTGTGCGCGAGATCGGCAACCGACACGGTTTCCGGCACGTGCACTTCACGGACGATCGGCTCGGTCGGCGCCTGGAAGGACGATGCACTGTCCTGGTGACGGCCACGGCCCTTCGGGCCGCCGCGCCAGCCGCGGTCGACGCCGCCGCTCGAATCGCCGCGCGTCTTGATGCCGCGACGCTTCGACGCGTCGTCCTGCCAGCCGCCCTTGCCTGCGCCCGGCTTCTTGTTGCGGTCGCCCGCGCCTGCCGGCGCCTGCGTCGTTGCCGGTGCCGCACCGGCCGGCTTCTTCACGGCCGGACGCGCCTGCGCGCCTTCCGGCTTTGCCGGCTTGTGCAGCGTGCCCTTCGCTTCGGCCGGCTTCGGCGGCTCGACCGGCTTCGGCGGCTCGACTGCCTTGACGACGGCCTTGCGCGGCGTGTTCATCATCTCGCGAATCGCACGCGCTTCGGCTTCTGCCGCCGCACGGCGCTTGCTGATCTCTTCCTGCTCGGCGCGCGCCTTGTCCGCTGCCTCGCGGGCAGCGTCTTCAGCCTTCTTCGCCGCTTCGCGCTGCGCCGCACGTTCGGCGGCTGCGCGCGCTTCGTCCTGCGCGGACTGCGTCGATTGCGGAGTCTCCGCTTCCTGTTCGGCTGCAGCAGCCTGCTGCGCGGCTGCCTGCTGCTGTGCCGCCGCAGCTTCGGCCGCGGCACGCTTCGCCGCCGCTTCTTCCTCGGCGCGACGGCGCTCGGCTTCGGCCGCTTCCTCGCGGGCACGACGTTCCGCTTCCTCGCGCTCGAGGCGCTCCTGACGCTCGCGCAGTTCCTGCGCCTGCTTCTCGAGCAGCTCGGCCTCGCGGCGCGCTTCTTCCTCGCGACGCTTCAGTTCTGCATCGTCGTCCGCTTCGGCGACCTGCGCCTGACCCTGTTCCGCACCTTCGGCCACGTCGTCGCGCTTGACGAACGTACGCTTCTTGCGGACCTCGACCTGAATGGTGCGAGCCTTGCCCGTCGCGTCAGATTGCTTGATCTCCGACGTATGCTTGCGGGTCAGCGTGATCTTGCGCTTGTCGCCGTCGGTTGCGCCGTGCGACTTGCGCAAATGATCGAGCAGACGCGCCTTGTCCGTTTCGGACAGCGCATCGTCTTCACTCGCTTTCTGGACGCCCGCTGCCTGCAGCTGTTCGAGCAGCACACCAGCAGGCATTTTCAGTTCCGCGGCAAATTGGGCTACGTTGTTACTCGCCATTCATTCCTCTTAGTGCAAGGACCGATTCCTTGCGGTTAGCATCGGGTCAGGCCATACGGCCGCCATCAAATCAGTGCGCCATGGTCATTTCTCACTGGAACCAGTGTTCACGTGCTTTCATGATCAACGCCTTAGCGGCATCCTCTTCCATCCCGGTCATGTCGACCAGTTCATCCACAGCCAGCTCGGCGAGATCGTCGCGCGTCTGCACGCCGTGTTCGGCCAGCTTCGCGAGCAGCTCCGGCGTAATGCCGTCGAGGCTCTTGAGATCCAGCGCTGCGTTCTCGACCTTTTCTTCGTTCGCGATCGCCATCGTCAACAGCGCGTCGCGTGCGCGGTTGCGCAGTTCGTGCACGGTGTCCTCGTCGAACGCCTCGATTTCGAGCATTTCGTTGAGCGGCACGTACGCGATCTCTTCCAGGCTCGTAAAGCCTTCGTCGATCAGGATGTCGGCAACTTCTTCGTCGACGTCGAGACGCGCCATGAACAGCGCACGCAGCCGGTCGCGTTCTTCACCCTGCTTCAGGGCGGATTCGTCCGGCGTCATGATGTTGATCTGCCAGCCGGTCAGTTCGCCAGCAAGACGAACGTTCTGACCGCTGCGGCCGATCGCGACAGCCAGCTCGTTCTCGTCGACGACGACGTCCATCGAGTGCTTTTCTTCATCGACGACAATCGACTGGACAGCTGCCGGCGCGAGCGCGCCGATCACGAACTGGGCGGGATCCTCCGACCATAGCACGATGTCGATGTTTTCGCCACCGAGCTCGTTGCGCACGGCCTGCACACGGGAACCGCGGATACCGACGCAGGTGCCGATCGGATCGATCCGCTTGTCGTACGCGATGACGCCGATCTTCGCGCGCACGCCCGGGTCGCGGGCAGCCGCCTTGATCTCGAGCAGGCCCTGCTCGATTTCCGGCACTTCCATCTCGAACAGCTTCATCAGGAACTCGGGCGCCGTACGCGACAGTTCGATCTGCGGGCCGCGCGCGGTGCGGTCGACCTTCGCGATGTACGCACGCACGCGGTCGCCCACGCGCAGGTTTTCCTTCGGAATCAGCTGATCGCGGCGCAGCAGCGCCTCGACACGGCCCGATTCGACGATGAAGTTGCCCTTGTCGAGGCGTTTCACCGTACCCGTCATGATCTTTTCGCCACGCTCGAGATAATCGTTCAGGATCTGCTCGCGTTCGGCGTCGCGCACCTTCTGCAGGATCACCTGCTTCGCGGCCTGCGCGCCGATACGACCGAACTCGATCGACGGAACGGGTTCCTCGACATACTCGCCGACTTCGACGTCGGGCTTCTGCTCACGTGCTTCGAACAGCAGGATCTCGCGATCCGGTTCCTGCAAGCCTGCCTCGTCGGGCACGACGAGCCAGCGACGGAAGGTTTCGTGCTCGCCGCTTTCGCGATCGATATGGACGCGGATTTCGGCGCCTTCGTCGAACAGCTTCTTGGAAGCAGATGCGAGCGCGGCCTCGAGGGCGCCCAGCACCACATCCTTGTCGACGTTTTTCTCGCGCGCCAGCGCATCCACCAGCATCAACACTTCGCGACTCATTATTTGCGGCTCCTAAAGTCAACTTGCGGAATCAGGCGGGCTTTGTCGATATCGGCCAGCGTGAAATCCAGCATGGCCGCCTCGCCCTTCTTCCTCTCAAATTCCAAACCGATCGTTTCGCCATTCGGCGCGTGCAGAATGCCCCGGTACGTCTTGCGCCCGTCCAGCGGCTTTTTCAAGGTCACGGAAACTTCGCTGCCGGCGAAGCGCTCGAAGTCGGCCAGCTTCTTCAACGGGCGGTCGAGCCCCGGGGACGAGACTTCGAGCCGTTCGTAATCGATGTTTTCGACCGTCAAGACGTGCTGGAGCTGACGCGTGACCTTTTCGCAATCTTCGAGCGAGATGCCGGCAGGCTGATCGATATAGATGCAAAGCATGCCGCGCCCAGTGCGCTCGAGATCCACCAGCTCGTAGCCGAGCCCGGTGACCGTGGTTTCTATCAGTTCCGTCAGTTGCACAGTGTCCTCTCAGGTGTTCGCGCCCGCCGCTCGCGATTCACCCGCGGGCGCGCGCCTTAGCCGGCGCAGGAAGCGCTACCCGAGATGCCTAACCGTTTCAGCAAAAAAAAATGGGCGGAACGCCCATCTTCTTACTGGTGGTCGCACCTGAGCCGCACATTGAATCCGTACGCCCAGCGACTCCGCGATTATAGCGATTTTTGGCGCAAACGCCAAGCCAGCCGGTAAATGCAGCGTGTCGCCTGCCTTTACCGACCCAAAAATGCGAAATCGGGTTATCCGATCAGCCGGCACCATCCTGCCAGGCCGGAGATCGGTCATGCCGGCTGCGACGCAGCGGCACGCGACTATATATAGTCGAAAGCCATCAGCGCAATACGCCGTGCCGGCAAAAATCGGCGGGATGCCGATCGGGCCGGCACGCCGGCGGCCTTGTGCCGCCGTGCGCCAATATATGTTTAGCGGCTGCGCGTACGACTGCGCTGCTGACGCTGGCCGCCGCCGCGCGGACCGCCGCCGTTGCCGGCGCCTTCGGCCCGATTGCCGTTCGGATTGCGATTGCCGCCGCCCTTGCTGCCGCCGCGCTTGGCGCCCGCGCCTTCGCGCTTGGGGCCTGCGCCGTACGACGCGCGGTTGCCGTCGACATCACGGCCGCCACCCGTGCGGTTGCCGTCGCGACCACCGCCCGCGCGGTTGCCATCGCGGCCGCCGCCGGCACGATTGCCATAACCCGACGGCGCAACCGGCAGGCTGCCGTAGCCGCTCAGGCCCGGCAGACCCGGCCCGCCGCGCCGACCGCCGCCGCGACGCGGCTGATCCAGCTGCCCGTGCGCCGTCAGCACCGGCTCGCGGCTGATGAAGCCCATCGATGTCTGCATCGGATCGGGCTGGCGACGCTCGGCCTGGCCGGCACCGCCGCGCTTGCCCTTCTCCTCGGACGGCGCCTTCAGGCCGACGGTCGCCATCAGCTTGCGCACCTGCGTGTCGTCGAGCTCCTCCCAGCGGCCGCGCTTCAGGCCGCGCGGCAGCGGAATCGGGCCGTGACGCGTACGGATCAGGCGGCTCACCATCAGGCCGACCGCCTCGAACATCCGGCGCACTTCGCGGTTGCGGCCTTCGGCCAGCGCGACGTGATACCAGTGGTTCGTACCCTCGCCGCCGCCGTCGCGGATGCGTAGGAAGTTTGCCGGGCCGTCATCGAGCTCGACACCATGCAGCAGCTTCTGACGCATGCCTTCGGCCAGCTCGCCGACGACGCGCACCGCGTATTCGCGCTCGACGCTGTAGCGCGGATGCATGAAGCGGTTTGCGAGGTCACCCGAAGTCGTCAGCATCAGCAGACCTTCGGTATTGAAGTCGAGGCGGCCGACCGCGAGCCACTTCGCCGTCTTCATCGGCGGCAGGCGGTCGAACACCGACGGACGGCCTTCCGGATCCGCGTGACTGACGATCTCGCCCGTCGGCTTGTGGTACAGCAGTACCCGCGGCGGCTTGTTCGGCAGCTTGCGCTTGACCGGCTTGCCGTTGATCCGCACCTGGTCGGTCGGCATGATGCGCTGGCCGATGTGCGCGGGCTCGCCGTTCACCGACACGCGACCGGCAACGATCAGTTCTTCCATCTCACGGCGCGAGCCCATGCCCGCTTCCGCCAGCACCTTGTGAAGCTTCGGCGCGTCGTCGTCCGGCGACAGCACGCGCTTGTTCGCCGGCTGATTGCGGCCGCGACGCAGCATCGGCGCGCGCACGCCGCTACCGCCCGCGGAATTGTCGGCGTCGAATGCCGGCGACGTCACGTAGGCGAACAGTTCGTCCTGGGACGCATCGCCTTCCGTCTTCGCCGCACCACCTTCAGCCTTCGATGCGCCGCCACGACGGCCCTGACCGCCCTGGGCCTTGGGCGCACTTTCGCGCTTGCCGGCCGGCTTGCGACCGCCCTTGGCCGCGCCTTCCTTGCGCGGCGCACGTGCCGGCTGCTGCGCTTCGGCGGCTTCGGCCGGCTGCGCGTCAGCGTCTTCGCCACCCTGCGGCTCGCCTTCGGCGCCCTTCGACTTGGCCGCCGCGCGACGTCGCGCGATCAGGCTGCGCGGGCCTCGCCGCAGACCGCGGCGGGGACGCTCGTCGCCACCCTCGGCCGGAGCGCCCTGCTCCGGTGCATCGTCGGCACGCGCTGCCTGCACGGCAGGCGCGGACGATTCAATATCGTGGATATCTGTCAAAACAACCTCAAAATGTCAGGTCTCGCGCCCGGCGCGGGCGCGGCAAGAAGTTGGCCGCGTTCAGGCGCGACGCTGTTCGGGTTCTGCTTCGTCGTCCGGCAGCGCGTCGACACCGATGGGTGCACTGGCGCTTCGTACGGCATCGGCGAGACTGTCGGACGTGTCGTCCAGCATCTCGCCGTCCGCGGGACGGGAACGGGAGGCGTCGGCCTGGCCAGCCTCACCGGGCATGTCGCCGGCCGCTTCCGTTCCGTCTCCGGCAACCGCTTCGGCGGCCGGCTTGCGATCTTCCTCGCTCCAATCCGCGCGCAGCGGCTCGGGCTGCACACCGGCCGGCACTACTTCGGCGCCAGCCTGTTCCAATTGTTCCGCTTGCCCGCGATCAGCCTCGAGCGTATCGCGGCTCGCGATTTCCTGCGTCGGCACGACGTCCGCCGCGGAATCGCCCGGCACTCCTGCCGGCTGGCCGGCCGATGCCTCGCCTGCCTGCGGGGCGTCTCCCGCTGCGTCGTCGGCAATCGACATGTCTCCGTCGAAATCCATCGCCTGCTGCGCCAGCAGCGCAGCCTCGATGTTCGCGGCCGGCTCTTCGAGCGCCGGCAGATCATCGAGCGCCTTCAGGCCGAGGTCGTCGAGAAACTGCTTGGTCGTCGCATACAGCGCCGGGCGCCCCGGCACGTCACGATGGCCGATCACTTCGATCCAGCCGCGATCCTCGAGTTGCTTGACCACCTGCGTATTGACCGTGACACCGCGAATCTCTTCGATGTCGCCGCGCGTGACGGGTTGCCGGTACGCGATGATCGCGAGCGTCTCGAGCACCGCGCGCGAATATTTCGGCGGCTTCTCGGGATGCAGGCGATCCAGATAGTGACGCATCGCCGGCTTGCTCTGGAAGCGCCATCCGGTCGCCAGCGCCACCAGTTCGACGCCGCGGCCGGACCAATCCTGTTTCAGATCTTCGAGCAACGTGCGGACCGTGTCAGCCGACACGCCGTCGGCAAAGAGCTTGCGCAAATCGCCGAGCTTCAGCGGTTCCTGCGCGCAGATCAAAGCAGTCTCGAGGACGATCTTCGCCTCTTGGGTATTCATGCAGCTAGGCCAGACCCTGTGGTCAAACGAACCGGATCAACAAACAGACGAAAGGAACGGAAGACGCGCTCGCCCGATTCTGATCGGTCATATTGATGGGAGCACGAACCGGGGGCGGCGAACCAACTTCAGGCCAGGCCCAAACCGGACGGAACAGCACGGCTCAACGACGGAACCGCGTGACTGAGCGCCATATTACGCAAAATTGCCCGGTGCGTAAAGATGAGCCGAACCGGCTGCCGCCAGCGCGCCGAATCCGCTCCGGCCCCGCTTCAACGGGTGGCCGATCCGCGCGCGAGAAAGCTGCGCAACCGCTCGACGCCCGCGTCGAGTCGTGCCGGATCGCATGCGTAGCACCAGCGCACGAACCCTTCGCCTTCCGGACCGAATGCGCGCCCGGGCGCAAGGCCGAGCCCCGCTTCACGCACCAGCGTCTTGCAGAACGCCAGACTGTCGGCCGCGCCCGGCAGGCGCAGGAACAGGTACATCGCGCCCGGCGGCGGCGGCACCTCGACGCCCGGCAGCGTGCGCAGCGCGGCAACCAGGTGATCGCGCGCATCACGCAGCGCCGCGACGAACGACCGCACGAACGGCTCGCCATCGCGCAGCGCGACCTCACCCGCGGCCTGCACGAAACCCGGCGCGCACGACGTGTTGTATTCGACGAGCTTCGACAGGTCGCCCATCACCGCTGCCGGCGCGATGAGCCATCCCAGGCGCCAGCCCGTCATCGCCCACGCTTTCGAAAACGAATTCACGACAACGACCCGCTCGTCGCGCGACGCGATGTCGAGGAACGACGGCGCGCCGTCCGCACCGAACGCAAGCCGCTCGTACACCTCGTCGGCAACCAGCCAGATGCCGTGGCGGCGGCAATGGGCGAGCACGGCCTGCTGGTCGTCACGCGACATCGTCCAGCCGGTCGGATTGTTCGGCGAGTTGATCAGCAGCATCCGCGTATCGGGCGTCAGCGCCGCAAGCAGCCGCCCGACCTCGAGCTGCCAGCCTGCCTCGCCATAGCCGAGCGGTACGCATTCGACCCGCGCACCAAGAATCTTCGGAATCTCGACGAGATTCGGCCACAGCGGCGTAACCGCGACGACGCGCTCGCCCGGACCGACCAGCAACTGCGCGGCCAGCATCAGCGCGCTCACGCCCGAACTCGTCACGGCCACGGTGTCGGCCGCCGTCGCACCGTGACGGGCGCTGACGTAGGCCGCGATCGCGTCGCGCAACGGCGCGGCACCGAGGTTGTGCGTGTAGAAGGTTTCGCCGTCGCGCAGCGCCGCCGTCGCGGCGTCGCGGATGAAGTCCGGCGTCACGCGATCGGATTCGCCGAACCAGAACGGCAGCACGTCCGGCACGCCGAAGCCGGCGTTTGCCACTTCCCGGATCAGCGACGGACGCAGCGCGTGCACCACATCGCGCGCCGCCAGCGCGCCAGACACCGAAAGAGAATCTGCAGAATGCGCCATCGAGCACCACCATCGAGGAACACGATCCGCGTAGTGTACCGGCCCCAAGCCGGACCGGCGCACGAGGGTGCGCGTCAGTCGAGGTCCTCCGCCCTCGCCGGCATCTGCCGCACAAGCTCCCAGATCGCCTGAGCGGCAGGCGACAACGACCTGTCGCGGCGGCGCACCAGCTCGACCGTGCGTTCGGTGCGCGGCGTGAGCGGCCGCGCGACGAGCGTCGAGCCGGCCGGCAGCGGCAGCGACAACCACGGCTGCACACTCACACCGACGCCGGCCTCGACGAGGCCGAACACGGTCGCCGAATGCCCGAGCTCCTGCATGACCGTCGCGTTGACACGGTGGGCGGCCAGTGCGGCATCGATCAGCGGCCGGCTTCCCGACGCATGATCGAGGAGCACGAGGCGCTCGCCGTCCAGCGCCGTCCAGGGCACCTCGGCACGCGCCGCGAGCGGATGGTCGGCACGCGCGACAAGGCAGAACGAATCGGTCATCAGCGGTTCGCAGACGAGATCGCCAACCGCGAGCGGCCCGATCACGACGCCGAAATCGACCTCGCTCGACTTCACCTTGCGCAACACGTCGCTCTGCACGTCGTCGCGCAAGCCCAGCGTCACGAACGGGAACTGGCGCTCGCACGACGCAACCACGCGCGGCATCAGCCGGCATGCGATCGTCGGGCTGGCCGCGACAATCACGCGACCCCGGCGCTGCTCACCGATTTCGCGAATCTCGCGCAGCGTGTCGTCGAGATCGTCGAGCAGACGAGACACACTCGCGATCAGGTTCGCGCCGACATCGGTCAGCTGCACGTCGCGCGTCGTGCGGTCGATCAGCTTCAACCCGAGCTCGGCCTCGAGCTCGCGCACGCAGCGGCTGACCGCGGACTGCGTGAGCCCGATTTCATCGCCCGCGCGACTGAAGCTCCTGAGCCGCGCGACCTCGATGAAGACGCGAAGCTGGCGCAGCGTGACGTTCATTTCCCGACCTCATCAATCGTCGATATCGATGCGCGATTTTAATGCGCGATTCCGGTGTCGATGTGCGAATCAGGCATCTGCCCCCATGTTTCGCTGCGGTGCAATACCGATGCGAACGCACGCGGTGCGGGCGAACTGCACAAGATTGGTGATTGTCCCGATTTGCTGGCGGGTTATTTTGGCGTCTTATACGCCCCTAGCTGACTTAGCCGTTAGCTCGCTGCCAAGCGGCTCTCGAGGGAATTACCTCCGACATGGCACGCTTCGTGCATCACCTGGCGCACAGGGCGCAGGTTTCGTCGGACGGAAGAGCAGAAACGCCGCTGCCGGCCAACCGGACGCCCCCACCCGGCACTCGACGATCGAGTGCTTGAAGAGTGCGCGGCGCAGGGCAGCGCACCGGAGTTAGCTTCGCTGAGGTGAGGACATGATGCTGTTCGACGATTTGAGAGATAACGAGTGGGCGCTGGTCGAAGGTCTGTTTTGCTCGGAACCCGCACGGAGTGAGCGGCGCGGCCGCCCCCGCGTGGAAGCCCGCTCGGTGGTGAACGCCGTGCTGTGGGTGCTGTCGACGGGCGAAGGCTGGTCGAAGCTGCCGGGCCGCTATCCGTCACCGCCGACTTGCCGCCGTCGCTTCGACGAATGGCAGGCGGACGGCACGCTCGCCGAAATCGTGAAGCGACTCGGCACGAGCGGCCGGCAGATCTCCCTGCGCGGGCGCATCGGTGCGAGTGCTGCGAAGCCGCCCGCCCCGCCGAGCCGCGACCGGCTGCGCGGCGCCTTCTGGACCAATCCGGAATCCTGGCGCGCGCCCGTCAAGATGGCGTAACGAATGCTCGATCGGGCGGCTTCGGCCGCCCGGTTTCTTTCCGCGACGCGATCTGTTCGCGACGCCTGCGGTGCCGTCGATTACCGTTGTCGTGGCGCGATACATCTATTTACCAATATTTACAGCAAGCCTGCACTCCCGCGCTTACCTTAGCGACATATCAACAAGCCGCGTGGCTTGAAGGGAGCCCCGCCATGAAACCAATGTCACTGCTCGTTGCATGCGGCATTGTCATTTCCCTGGCGTTGTCCGCTCCAGCCCGCGCCGACGATCGCGCGAAACCGCCCCATCGCCAGCAGGATCACCGGAACACGCTCCGCCAGCCACCCGCCGCCAATCCGTCCGGCCGGCAGACCGTGCCGCGTGGCGACCTGCGCGGCGACATCGCCAGCAATGCGCGAGCGCGCATCGGCTCGCAGCCGTCGGACGTACCGCGTCATCCGTAGTCCTGCCGATGTCAGGATTCACCAAAGAAAATGCCCGCTGCCGGGAACTGCGCCGCATGCGGCGAGTCACAACGTTGCCATGAGCACAGCGTGGCAACAGCAAAAGTATCCGGTACGCCCGTATCCTCGCGATACGGGCTTTTTTTATCGCCTGCCGCGCGGGCGATAGGTGCGGAGAAATGATCGGCCGCTACAGGCGGCTTTCGAGAATCGCCACGGCACTCGCTTCGCTCAATGCGTAATCGGCCATGCGGCGATCGGTCCAGGAAAGTAATTTCTCGTCGCGCTCGAGGCGCGAGAACTCGGCTCGGCCGCTTTCGGTCAGCACGGCAATGTCGACCGGTGCGTGAAAGCCCGGCGCAGGGGCTACGGTTTTCTGCCTGACCGTGTCCATCAGCCCAAGCGAACGGAGATACTCGAACACGCCCGGGCGGCGTGCCCACGGTACCTGGCGGTACTGCACTCGTCTCAATGCGTCGAGCACCGCTTCGTTGGAATACGTGGCCATCTCGATTCTTTCTTAAAGTGCAGCGACAATGCGAAGCGGCGCGCCGGGCGGGGTCTCCGCCCGCCGATACCGCCACCGATTCTGGAGGCCGACGTTCGGCGTCGCGTCAGGGCCGGATCGTCAGCCGTCCATAAAAAGACACCATACCCCAATCAAATTGATTCTGTTCGATTCATTTGTACTTCTCTTCATCTGTTTCATGCTCTGCCGCAAGCGGCGGCAAATCATCTCGATGGCCGCCGTTGCGCTGCTCTGGCTGCTCGCGACAGGCTGGCTCACCGCGCCGCTGATCGCGTGGACCGAAGCGGGAGTCGTACCTGTCGAGCACCCGGACATGCATGGGCGGACCACACTGATTCTCATCGGCGCCGGAACACGGCGCACCGATGCCGGGCTGCAGCCCCCGCCTGACGGAGCCGCCCGCATCCACAAGGTCGCGGCGCTCTACCACGCGTGCCGGCAGCAGGCCGCACACTGCACCGTGGTGATGTCGGGCGGCGACCCGCAGCATCACGGAGAAACCGAAGCGGCCGTCTACGGGCGCCAGCTCGTCGCCGAAGGCGTCGCTCCCGCGGACCTCGTTCTGGAACCAGATAGCCGCACAACCTACGAAAACGCGAAATTCACCGCTCCTATACTACGCTCACAGCATGACGACGCGCGCATTCTCGTCACTTCGTCATATCAGATGCGTCGCGCATTGCTCGATTTCCGCCACTTCGGGATCGACCCGCAGCCCGTTTATGCGAACCGCCGGCGCGCGCAAACGGGCTGGCTGCCGCGCTGGCGCAACCTGGCCAACGCCGAACAGGCGCTGCATGAACTGGTCGGCATCGCGCAGTTCCACGTCTATCGATGGCTCGGGTGGTTCTGACTGACGGCTGCGGGAAATCCGAGCGGGAATGATTGCGCCGACGACGATGGCAGGCGCGTGACGAAGTGTGCGAAGTGTTGCGCGACTTCAACGGGGCCTTGCGTCCCGCCGCGATCCGATGCACATTGATCCGTCACTTTTGTTACACTCGACACGCACTCGATTGCAGTCGCCAGACAAAACGGCAACACTCGGGTTCATCACCACTTAGCGGAGGTAAAGCAATGAAGAAGACGTCCCTGGCTATCCTGGTAGCGATGTCGGCGCTGACTGGCGCAGCGTATGCGCAAGAGAGCACGGAAATCAAGACGATTACCGATCCGGCCAAGATCTCCGAGATCGAGCAGCGCGCGCAGGCGCTGCAGCAGCAGCAAGCGGCCGAAGCCGCACAGCCGGCGATGCAGGAAGAGCATCACCACGGCAAGAAGGCTGCTCACCACAAGGCTGCCGCGAAGAAGGCCGGCAAGAAGGCTGCCAAGGCCGCAGACGCTGCCAGCCAGTAAGTTCGGCGGTACCGCACAAGAAAAAGCCGAATCCGGGCAACCGGGTTCGGCTTTTTTGATTGCGGCGCGCGTGCGCTGTGCTAAAGTCGCGCACCGAATTTTTCCACCCGTGCGCACCCCGGTGCGGAGGACAGCATGAGCAACATTCAACTCGACATCGAGTGGACCGAAGCCGCCACTCGCCAGATCAAGCAACTGATGCCCCGCGGCTCGGCCGACGCGTTCCTCGCGCTGCCGCCGATCGAGTGCCTGCCGATGGAGGGCGACGTGCTCTTCCTCGGCCCGCAAGGCAAACAGCAACCGTTCATCGTCGCCGAGCGCCAGTATCATCACGACGGCGACGCCGACTGGACGATCATCCTGATCCTCGACGTCCCCAACACGTCGCACTGACGCACCCCGCGACCGGACACGTCCGGTCGCCCCACCCGGCTCAGACGAGCTTCGACAGCACGCGGATTTCGGAACGCTCGATCCAGTCCGCGGCCGCTTCGCGATAAGCCAGAATGTGCGCGGAACGCGCATGGGCAGCAAGCGCCTCCTCGCTTTCCCAACGCTCGATGAATACGAACCGCGCGGGCTCCTTCAGATCCCGATGCAGGTCGTACTGCAGCGCGCCTGCTTCGTTGCGGGTCGGCTCGACGATCCCTTCGAGCTGGACGCGCAACTTTTCCTCGGCGCCCGGCTTCGCCACGATCAGCGCCACGACTGCAATTTCCGCCATTCCACCCCCTCATCTGGAAAAGTCCGAGAATACGCGAATCGTGTACCGGCTGCGCCGGCACGGCCCCAGACGACGGCCAAAAAAATAGCCCGCGCTTCAGAGAAGCGCGGGCGAAACCGTCGCCCTACGAGGATAGGCGACGGGGCCATCGGGATCCGCACGCTGGCGCGGATCATCATCAGTTGTGCCGACACTTGTCGCATCGGCATTCGAAGACGTCGATACCGTTGATCGGGCGCTCGCGGCGCACCCCCGGTATCTGACGCCATCCTCCCTGTTTCAACGATTCCAACATATAAAGCAGGTTGCGTGCCAGCCATCACACGCGAACCACCTCATTGATTTATAAGGACAAAATTTATCCGGACGACGATGCTGCATGTGTTCTGCCGCCGTAACACGCGGATGTTACGTAACGTCACGAGAAGGGACCGACCACCCTTCTCATGTGTGCGCGGCGAGCGGCCATGAAAAAGCCCGCCATGTGGCGGGCTTTTCATTGGTGCGGAGAAACCGCGGAAATCAGCGGAGCTGATTCACGAGCAACCCCATGATCTGGCGAGCCGGCGACGATGTGTCGATCGCACCCGAATCGTCAACGACCGCCACGCGTGTCTGGTCGGCCGTGAGCGCCTTCACGTTGACACGGTACTGCTTCGCCTGCTTTTCCTTCTTGCCGTGGAACAGCTGGCTCCAGAAGCCCTGCTCGGCCGAAGTCAGATCCTTCGGATCGACATAACGCACGAAATACAGGCCCTTCGTGCGATCGCGATCGTCGACCGTGAAGTTCGCACGATCGAGCGCGAGACCGACGTGCAACCACGACCGGTCGTACGGCTCGCCAAGCGTGACTTCCGACGGCACGGCCGCGTCGGCCGTATCGTTGCCTTGCGCCGACGTGCGGGAGACGTTTTGCGCGGCAATCGCGGCAGCCGCCTTCGACGACGCGTCGGTGTCCGCCTTCTTGTCCTTCGGGATCGTGTTGTCCTTGATGTTCGCGATCGGCGGCTCGCCGTTCTTCGCGCGTTGCTCGTTCTGTGCGAGCACGGCCATCAACCGCTTCAGGTATTCAGTCTCGAGCGCCGGATCGTTCGGCTTCGGTTCCCACTTGCTCGAATCGTTGTTCGCGCCCGTGATCGCCTCACGCATCCCCTTCTGGCTGATGAACACGTAGGTGCCGCCATTCGGCGCCGAATCGAGACGCGTACGGTACTTGTTGCGCTCGGCCGTCACGTACGAGTTGCCCATCGCCTTCGAGATCACGCTGCGGATCAGGCCGTCGTTGATCTGCGGATGGGTTTCGTTCCAGTCGGTTTCCATCACGCCCTTGTCGCGCTGGTCGACGACGAGCAGGAAACCCTGCTCCTGCCAGAAGCGGCGAACCTGCGTCCAGACGTCGGCCGGCTGCTTGCCGTCGATCACGAGCCAGCTCTCGGTGCCGTCGCGCTGGATATGCATGCCGGCCACGGCCGGAGCAACGGTGTCCAGCGCAGGTGCCGCCTGCTGGACCTGCTGAAGCGCGGACAGGGAAGTCGCGCCGCCCTGGGGCGGCAGCGAACGCTGATCGGCCGTCTCGTCGAGCATGTTGGGCGGCACTGCGAGCGACGCTTCCTTCGATTTCGAATCGCTCTTGTAGTCCACTTTCGTGGGCGACGACGTACCGCAACCGGCGACGAGCGCGCCGGTGGCGAGCACTGCAGCGAACCGCATGGTAAGACGAAGATCAGTCATGTTCGGGGAATCCTCTTCCGCTAAATCACGGCGCTTTCCGTGGATCAACCTTGCATTTTACCGGGGCCGCGCCGCGATGTGCAAAAAAGCGACCGGCAAGAAAAAACCCGCGTCAGCCCAAGCTGACGCGGGTTCTTGTCTGGTCGGGGCGAGAGGATTTGAACCTCCGACCACCTGCACCCCATGCAGGTACGCTACCAGGCTGCGCTACGCCCCGAAAGAAAAAAATTATAACAGACAGTTTTCCGATTTAGAACGGGTCACATGCATTTTGTGAACGTTCTTGTGAAATTTTTTGGCGTGACGCCGCCGATGCAGCCAACGACGTGCATGACACGGCGACCTTCGCACCGGCCGCACGGCCCCCGCGCATCGCAGTCAGCGCTTGCGCGCGAGACAGATGACCGTCAGGCCGGCGACGCGGTTGAAGCGAAACATGGGCAACTCGATCCGGCAGATCGTCTTGAGCAAGCCGTTGACGAACGGATGGTGACGGCGCAATTGCGACGCCGGCTCGCGCGGATGCCGACGCGCCCGCTCACCCAGCCGCAGCGCTGCCGCAAGCGGAAACGTGAGGCCGAAATAATAGGCGCCGTGCTCGACGTCGAGCCCCGCGCGGCGCACCACGTCCTCGAGACTGCCGAGCGTATATCGGCGCTTGTGCTCGAGAAAATCGTCATGGCCGCTCCAGAGGAACTGGAACGCGGGAACCGTGATCAGGAACCGGCTTCCGGAAGGCGCGCCCGCCACATAACGTGCGAGTAACCCGACGTCGTCGTCGACATGCTCGAGCACGTCCATCAGCAACACGAGATCGGCATCGAATCGTTCGACGGAGCGCCGAAAATGGATGGGCTTGCCGGCTGCCTCCGCGTCGGTATCGTCGGCGTAGCTCGTATCGACACACCACGCCTCCGACGCCTGCGTACGCTCGAGCAAGTGCTTCGAGAAGAAGCCGGAGCCTGCACCGACATCGAGTATCCGGTTCGCGCCCGATGCACCCAGGAACCGGCGGATCGCACGCGCCTTCGACGCGTAGTACCAGTGATCGCCCACGCCCGCACCCAGTACGTCGACTTCCTTGAGATCCATGACGCTTCCCCGTGATGGCTACTTGTACTTTGGTCGATACAGCCACTGCCGCCGATCTTACCTCGCCGCTGCCACCGATCCTACCCGTCGACGACGCACATCCGCTATCGGTATCCCGCATTCCGCCCTAATCGAAAAGGACGATGGCCGATTCGCCGCAAGTCGCTAACGTGCGCTTACCCGGCGCGAGACCGATGCGCGCGGGCGGTCCGCTCGACTGCATGCCGATCGATCCGGCCTGCCCGGCTTTGCCGCGTCGCGCGCGAGACAAGAGGCGGCGTCGGTCACCACCGCGGTCGCGACCGCTTGCAACCTTCTCCGACAAAGGACATTGAATGCATCAGAAAAACGAAATTTCCCGTCGACATTTTCTCCGACTGGGTGCCGGCACGATAGGTGCGGCGCTCGGGAGCGCGTCATTTCTGTCGGCATGCGGAGGCGACTCGGTTTCGGTCGCGCCGGTCGCGACGCCGCGGCTGGGTTCCGCTTCGAATTTTCGCGACACGGCCGGCGCGGACGGAACCGGTTATGTAACGACGAGCGGCGCAAAGATGAAGAAAGGCGTGATCTACCGGTCATCCGCGCTCGCGTTGTCCGCCACCGACATCACCACCGTCGGCACGCTCGACATCAGGCAGGTCTGCGACCTGCGCACGCCCGCCGAGATCAAGACGCAACCGGATGCGCCGCTGGCCGGTGCCACATGGCAAAACCTCAACGTGCTCGGAGCCGCCAGCATCACCCCGATCCCGACGACCGGCGCCACCGCGACGGCGTTCATGTTGAGCATGTATCGTGCGTTCGTCACGTCGGACTCCGCGCATGCCAGCTATCGTGCACTCTTCACCGACTTCGCTGCCTCCGGCGAAAACCTGGTGTTCCACTGCACGGCCGGCAAGGACCGCACCGGCTGGGCCACCGCCATTCTGCACACGATCCTCGGCATCTCCGGGCAGACGATACTCGCCGACTACCTGTTGACCAACGCCTACAGCGCGTCGGAAATCTCTGCGTCGATCGCCCAGGCACAAAAAGCCGGCGGGCAAAATGCGGCAGACATGATGACCGCGCTGCAGGGCGCGCACGCTGACTATCTGCAGGCGGCATTCGATCAGGTCACCGCGTCGTACGGCTCGATGACGTCGTATATCGCGAACGGCCTGCAACTCGACCAGACGACGCTGAGCACCATCCGGCAGCACATGCTGGTCTGATCCACCCGCGGGCCGCTTCGGCGGGGCCGGATCGCATCTGCGCTTCGATCGCAGCGGCCGCGGTACCTCGTATCCGGCGGAACCCCCACCAGCCAAGGCCTGGGCGGGTTTTCCCGGTCGTAACGAAAGCCGCCTGGGGCGGGCCGCGCGAACCAAACGACCGTTTGATCCGCGCGCCCGACCACCCCGAATCCATTGTCCCGCAGCACGTTGGCCCACTCTGCCCGGGCGCCCGTTGTTTGGTAACGCCGCTCTAGCGTGCTATGCCACACTGCACGGCATCGACGCTCGCGCCGTGTAGTGCCGCGCACCGCCGTCGATCACGACAAGACATGGAGACAGACGATGCGGAATGCGGTCCGGCGCGGCCATCGCTCGCCTTTGGCATTTTTCGACTGGATTTCCAGCCCGCAACGCGCGGCCCGGCCTGTCTCGCCCGGACCATCCCGCGTGTTCGGCTGCGGCATGCTGGCGCTCGCGCTGCTTTGTGCGGGTTGCGCGGAATCGTCGGCGCAGCGTGACGGCAACACGTCGGTCGCGTCGACGAAGATCGAACGCACCAAGGCCGAGCGCCTCGCCCGCGAGCAGCAGCTCGCACGTACCGTGCCGTCGCTCGCATCGATCAGCCTGACGCAACCGCGCCAGTTCACGCTGCGCGACTCGGGCCAGAACGGCGCGATGACGTTCCTGCGCGACGTCGATTTCCGTATCGTCAACAACCTCGGCTTCTTCATCCATCAGTTGTCCGCCACGCTCGTGCCGACGCAGGCCGGCGCGCCGATCGTGTTCGACGATCCGACGAGTTTCGAGATCGACGTGCATGAAGGCACGGTCACGCTCGACAACGCGAAGCTGACCGCGCTCTTCAACACCTACATCTTCGGCTACCGCAACGCGCCGCTGCGCAAGCTCGCCGTGTCGGCCGGCGACGGCGTGATTCACCTCCAAGGCGAGATGCAGCGCGACGGCTGGGTGCCGTTCTCGCTGACCGGCACGCTCGCGATCCGCGACGGCAGCCAGCTCGTGTTCCATCCGACGGGGGTGCGCGTATCGGGCATCAACGCGCAGCCGGTGATGCGCGCGGCCAACGTGAAGATGGCCGACTTGCTGAAAGTCCAGACGCCGATCGCGCAACTCGCCGGCGACGATCTCGTGATGTCGGTCGACAAGCTGATGCCGCCGCCGCGCCTGAAACTCACGATCACCGCGGTACGCGTGACACCGGCCGGCCTCGACCTGAAGCTCGACGACGGCACGCACGCCGGCTTCGCGATGCCTGCGAATGCGCCCCAGCAGGCCATGTACATTCGAGGCGGCGATGTGAAGTTCATGCGCTCGATGCCGATGAACGCGGACATCCTGATCGGCCCGGTCGATCCGGCGAAGCGCGACCAGACTTTCGTGTTCGACCTGTACCACTATCGCGACCAGGTGTCGGCCGGCTACTTCAATTTCGACGAAAGCGGTGCGATGGCGATCCGGATGCCTTCGTACACGGGCCCGGCCAGCGGCGCGCTGCTCGGCAACGCGGCCGCGCGCCTGAACGACAGCTTCCTCGCCGCGCAGCAGACTGCGCTGCGTGACATACGCCAGCACTGGGAAGCCTACGCACTCGCGGCGAACGCCACTCACCCCGGCATGCAGAAGGTCGCCATGCGGCGCACGTCGACCACGCCGTTCAACGAGCGGCACGTGTCGAATCGCAACCCGACGATCCATCTGCGCAACGTCGATTTCAACCTGTCCGGGGATATCGGCTTTCACGTCGAGGATCTCGACGTGGAACTCGTATCGAAGCGGCCCGGCGAACCCGTCGATCTCGACGACCCAAACCAGTACGACATCCGGATTCTCGGCGGCACGGTGGTCGAATCGTGGAAGGCGATGTCCGCGCTCTTCAACAACTATCTGCTCGACTACTCGCCGCGCTCGCTCAACGACCTGCAGCTGAGCGCGGACGGCACGAACCTGCGTGTCCAGGGCGGCATCAAGCTGTGGAACCATGTGCCGGGCGTCTGGCTGCCGACCGACATGAAGGGCTCGCTGTCCGTGCTCGACGACCGGCATCTTGCGTTCAAGCCATCCCAGGTGTCGGTGCTCGGGATTCCGCAGGCGAAGCTGCTGCGTTCGCTCGGCATCGAACTCGCTTCGCTGACGCCGTTGCAGCGTCGCGGCGCGGAACTGCGCGGCGACACGCTCGTGCTCGACCAGTACACCGTGTTCCCGCCCCCCGTGCTGAACGGCAAGCTCGGCCAGGCAACCGTCGAGCGCGACGGGCTGCGCCTCACGTTCAGGCGTCAGGCGGGCGCGCCTGCGCCGCAACGGCCGCAGATCGATGCGCCGAGCTACATGTGGATGGAAGGCGGCGACATGAAGATGTTCAACGTGCTCGAACTGAACGTGCGCGCGCTGATCAGGAATTCGGCCGAGGCCGGCCCAATGCGTTTCGACCTGTACGGCTACCGCAGCCAGGTCGCGCAAGGTTCCGTGCGAATGCTGCCGGACGGCACGCTGGTCGTCGACATGGGCCAAAAGAATCCGCTCGCATCGCGTTGATGTGCATGTAAGACGTGCATGCAAAAAGCCCGGTGGCACGTCGCCAACCGGGCTTTTCATTTCATCCTTCGGACTTCGCGCTCAGTCGTGCTTCAGTCCGTCGATCACGTCGAGCAGCGCCTGCCGCAATGCAATTACGTCGACGGTTGCGCCCGGCTTGCCCGGTGTGCGCGCATCGGCGGCCTGGACCTCCGGCTCGACGGGTACCGGCGCGGCCCGCTCGCCGCCCGGCGAATCGAGCCGGTTGCGCGCGCCGTTGATCGTGAATCCCTGCTCGTACAACAACTCGCGAATCCGCCGGATCAGCAGCACTTCATGGTGCTGGTAATACCGACGATTGCCACGCCGCTTCACCGGCCGCAGTTGAGTAAATTCCTGTTCCCAATAACGCAGCACATGCGGCTTGACCCCGCACAGCTCGCTGACTTCACCGATCGTGAAGTAGCGCTTCGCGGGAATCGGAGGCAAGACGACTTTCTCAACCGTAGTGGTCATCGTCGGTTAACCGTCGGTAAAGGGTGCGCGGCGGCCGCGCGGGGACGTCAGCGCGCGGGGGCTTACTCCGCGCCGTTTTCGACCAGCGCCTTCAGCTTCTGGCTCGCGTGGAAGGTTACCACCCGGCGGGCCGCGATCGGAATCGCCTCGCCCGTCTTCGGATTGCGGCCCGGACGCTGCGGCTTGTCGCGCAGCTGGAAATTACCGAACCCCGACAGCTTGACGCTTTCGCCGTTTTCGAGCGCGTCGCGAATCACCTCGAAAAACGCCTCGACCATGTCCTTCGCTTCACGCTTGTTCAGCCCGACGCTGTCGAACAGCAACTCCGCCAGTTCCGCTTTCGTCAGCGTGGGCGTCTCGGTGGACGCCGGCGCCGAAGCATCGCGGTTCATGGCGCTGCGTTGCGCCGTCAGGAGGGCTTCGAATTCACTCGAGGTCATGTCGTTCATATCTGCCATACAGCGCGTTAAATCAAATTACGATCGGAAAAGGCCGCCCGCGAGCGGGCGGACCTCCTCCTTAGCCGCGCAGGCGCGCACCGGCGCGAGCCATCCGCTCGACCAGCGCCTGAATCGCCTGATCGACGACCTCGTCCTGTAGCGTGCCAGCCGCGTCCTGCAGCGTCACGCGGAAGGCAAGGCTCTTCTCGTGCGCGGCAAGGCCACCGGAAGTATTTGATTTTGCACGAAATTCGTCGAAGAGTACAACCTTCTGAACGAATCGGCAGGCCTCTTCGGCAAGCGCCTTCTTCATTTCGTCGAAAAGTGCCTGAACCTCGACCGCCTGATCGACGACAACGGCGATATCGCGACGAACCGGCGGGAATTTCGACACCTCGGTCGGCGTGGGCAACGCACGCGCAATCAGCGCGTCCGCGTCGATGTCGAACATCACCGGAGCGTGCGGCAACTCGTACTTCTGCATCAGGCGCGGGTGCAACTCACCGATCCAGCCAACCGCACGGCCGTCGACTTCGATGCGCGCGCTGCGCCCCGGATGGAGGGCCGGATGCTCCGCCTTCACGAAGCGTGCAGCTGCCGGCGCAAGCAGCGCCTCGAGATCGCCCTTCACGTCGAAGAAATCGACCGCACGGGTCGTCACGCCCCACTGCTCGTCGAGCACCGGGCCATAAGCAAGCGCACCGACGCGCTTCGGCTGCACGTAGCCCTCGACCGTCAGCTCACCGGCCTTCGCCGACGCATCGGCGAGGAACACGCGGCCAGCCTCGAACACGCGCACGCGATCTGCGCGGCGGTTCAGGTTGTGGCGCAGCACGGAAATCAGGCTGCCGAACAGCGTCGTGCGCATCACCGAGAGCTGGCTCGCGATCGGGTTCAGCAGGCGGATCGGCTGGTCGTTGCCCGCGAAATCCTGCTCCCACTCCGCATCGACGAAGCTGAAGTTGACGGTTTCCGCGTAGTCGCGCGCGGCAAGCGCGTGACGGACATCGTGGATCGAACGCCGCGTCTCGTTGGTCGCGCGCATTTCGCTCGTCGCGACCGGCGGACGCGCCGGGATCTTCTCGAAGCCGTAGATCCGCGCGACCTCCTCGATCAGGTCTTCCTCGATCTCGATGTCGAAGCGATGCGACGGCGGCGTGACGAGGAACGCGTCGTCTTCACGCTCGAACGGCAGGCCGAGGCGCGTGAAGATGCTGGCGATCTCGTCGGCGCCGATCTGCACACCGATGATGCGGTTCGCGCGCGACACGCGCATCTTCACCGGCGCGCGCTGCGGCAGGTTCACGGACTGATCGTCGACCGGGCCGGCCTTGCCGCCGCAGATCTCGAGAATCAGTTGCGTAATGCGCTCGACGTGCTCGACGGTCGTCGCGTAATCGACGCCGCGCTCGAAGCGATGGGCCGCATCGGTCGAGAAGTTGTACTTGCGCGCGCGGCCGCGGATGCTGTCCGGCCACCAGAACGCGGCTTCCAGGTAGATGTTGGTCGTATCGAGCGTGACGGCCGTGCTGTCGCCGCCCATGATGCCGGCCAGGCTCTCGACCTGGCGGTCATCCGAAATGACGCCGACCGTTTCGTCGAGTTCGACCGTGTTGCCGTTGAGCAGCTTCAGCGATTCGCCGCGCTTGCCCCAGCGCACCTCGATGCCACCGTGGATCTTGTCGAGATCGAACACGTGCGACGGGCGGCCGAGCTCGAACATCACGTAGTTCGAGATGTCGACGAGCGCCGATACGCTGCGCTGGCCGGAGCGCTCGAGGCGCTCGACCATCCACTGCGGGGTCTTCGCACGCGCGTTCACGCCGCGGATCACGCGACCCGAGAAGCGACCGCACAGATCGGGAGCGGCGATGCGCACCGGCAGCGTTTCGTCGAGTTCGACGCGCACCGGGCGGATATCGACCGGCGTCAGCGGCGCACCGGTGATCGCGGCCGTCTCGCGCGCAATGCCGAACACGGACAGGCAGTCGGCCTTGTTCGGCGTCAGCTTGATTTCGAAGATCGTGTCGTCGAGATTGAGCGTCTCGCGGATGTCCTGGCCGACCGGCGTATCTTCCGGCAGCACCAGCAGGCCGCTGTGATCCTCGGACAGCTTCAGTTCACGTGCCGAGCACAGCATCCCCTGGCTCTCCACGCCGCGCAGCTTCGACAGCTTGATCGCGAACGGCTTGCCACCCTCTTCCGCCGGCGGCAGTTCCGCGCCGACCAGCGCGACCGGCACCTTGATGCCGGGTGCGACGTTCGGTGCACCGCAGACGATATTCAGCGTCGCGCCGGTGCCGGCATCGACCTGGCAGACATTGAGCTTGTCCGCATCCGGATGCTTGACGACTTCGAGCACGCGGCCGACGACGATCTTCGACGTCGGCGGCGCAGCCTTGCTCAGCGATTCGACTTCGAGCCCCGCCATCGTCAGCGCGTGCGACAGTTCGTCGGTCGTCAGCTGCGGGTCGACAAAGGTTCTCAACCAGGATTCAGGGAATTGCATGGATGTCTACGTTCGAAACAGGTTAGATCGACGCCCGGGCCCCGCCGGATCGTCCGTCGGGGCGTGCACGGGCACAGGTCGGCGCGGCGCGCGGCGTTACGCGAACTGGCGCAGGAAACGCAGGTCGTTCTCGAAGAACAGCCGGAGATCCTGGACGCCGTAGCGCAGCATCGTCAGGCGCTCGAGGCCGCTGCCGAACGCAAAGCCGATGTAGCGCTCGGGATCGAGGCCCATGTTGCGAATCACGGTCGGATGCACCTGCCCCGAACCGGAAATCTCGAGCCACTTGCCGGCGTTCTTGCCTTGCTCGAACATCATGTCGATCTCGGCCGACGGTTCCGTGAACGGGAAATACGACGGACGGAAGCGCACGAGGATGTCGTCGCGCTCGAAGAATTTTTTCAGGAAGTCGGTATAGACGCCCTTGAGATCGGCGAAGCTGATGTTTTCGTCGATCCACAGCCCCTCGACCTGATTGAACATCGGCGAGTGGGTCGCATCGCTGTCGACGCGATACGTGCGGCCCGGCGCGATCACCTTGATCGGCGGACGATTCATGCGCGCGTAACGCACCTGCATCGGGCTCGTGTGCGTGCGCAGCAGCAGCTGGCGGCCGTCGGCATCCTTGCCTTCGACGTAGAAGGTGTCCTGCATCGAACGCGCCGGATGGTTCTCCGGACTGTTCAGCGATGTGAAGTTGTACCAGTCGGTCTCGATTTCGGGGCCGTCTGCCACATCGAAGCCGATCGAGCCGAAAATCTGTTCGACACGCTCCCACGTGCGCATCACGGGGTGCAGGCTGCCTGCACCGGCGCCGCGGCCCGGCAACGTCACGTCGATCGACTCGGCGGCGAGGCGCTGGTTCAGCAGCGCGTCGGCCAGTGCCTGACGGCGTGCGGTCAGCGCGGCTTCAACCTGCTGCTTCGCGACGTTGATGCGTGCGCCTTCGGTCTTGCGTGCTTCGGGATCGAGCTTGCCGAGGCCCTTCAGCAACTCGGTCAGCGCACCCGACTTGCCGAGAAATCGTGCTTTCTCGTTTTCGAGCGTGGTGATGTCGGCAGCCTGTTCGAAGGACTGCTGCGCGTCGGCGACAATCTGGTCCAGATCCATAGATCCCATCATTTCCAACGTCATTCGGTCTTGGCGAGCGAAATCGCACACCAAACAAAAAAGGGGCTCGGAAGAGCCCCGTTTTCGCTGCAGCGGCCGAAACTACCGGAGCATCGCTGCAACTAACCACGCAGTGCTAATTTCGCAATTAGGCTGCAACGGCGGCTTTCACCTGCTTGACGATCGCAGCAAAAGCAGCCTTGTCGAACACCGCCATGTCAGCCAGCACCTTACGGTCGAGTTCGATCGACGCCTTCTTCAGGCCATTGATGAACACGCTGTAGGTCATGTCGTGCTGACGAACCGCCGCGTTGATACGCGTAATCCACAGTGCGCGGAACACACGCTTCTTGTTGCGACGATCGCGATATGCGTACTGACCAGCGCGCATCACCGCCTGCTTGGCGATGCGGTAGACGTTATTGCGGCGACCGCGATAACCCTTGGCCAGGTTGATGATCTTCTTGTGGCGGGCCCGTGCGGTTACCCCACGTTTGACTCGAGGCATGTTTCTCTCCTTAGAGTATCGATTGAGGGGTTACGCGAACGGCAGCATTGCGCGGACGGAGTTCAGATCGGAATCATGAACTGCCGTTGCGCCGCGCAGGTGGCGCTTGTTCTTCGTGGTTTTCTTGGTCAGGATGTGACGCTTGAAGGCTTGACCGCGCTTGACGGTACCGCCCGGACGCACCACGAAGCGCTTTGCAGCGCTCTTCTTGGTCTTCATCTTAGGCATGACGAACAACTCCAGTTTATTAGATGGCGATGGGTGTGCGGTTGGCTTGCGCCCTTGACCCGCCCTTCGAAACCCAGTCCACTTGTGTACGGCGAACCGCTTGCGCAGCCGCCGTCATTGCTGGCGCGTTGCCCTGACCGGGCAACGCGCCGAACCACTGCGAACCTGCGCGCGAAGCGCGCGGGCCCGTTACTTCTTTTTCTTCGGCGAGAGCACCATGATCATCTGGCGCCCTTCCATCTTCGGCATCTGCTCGACCTGGCCGACTTCCTCGAGATCCGTGCGCAGACGCTCAAGCATCCGCATACCGATTTCCTGGTGAGCCATTTCGCGACCGCGGAAACGCAACGTGATCTTCGTCTTGTCGCCTTCTTCGAGGAAGCGCACGAGATTGCGAAGCTTGACGTTGTAATCCCCGTCATCGGTACCCGGGCGGAACTTGACTTCCTTGACCTGGATGACCTTCTGCTTCAGCTTCGCTTCGTGCTGCTTCTTCGATTCCTGGTACTTGAACTTGCCGTAATCCATCAGACGGCAAACCGGGGGAACCGCTTGCGGCGCGATTTCCACCAGGTCAACATCCAGTTCTTCCGATTTACGGAAAGCATCAGCGAGTTTTACGATACCGAGCGGTTCGTTCTCGATCCCGACCAGACGCACTTCCGGCGCAGTGATTTCACCGTTGATGCGATGCGACGACTTATCAGTAGCGATGTTACGTTTCCTCTAAAAATTAAAAAAACGAGCCGCGCTGCCAGGGCGGTTACTTGAACGAGCGCAGGTCTTCCTGCAGACGCTCAACGAAGGCTTCGACCGGCATCACGCCAAGATCGACGCCGCCACGGGCACGCACGGCTACCGTTTGCGCATCACGCTCCTTATCACCCACGACGAGGAGATAAGGCACCTTTTCCAGCGTGTGCTCGCGTATTTTATAGCTAATCTTCTCATTGCGCAAATCGGCCGTCACTCTAACCCCTTGTTTTTGCAACGATTGGGCCAGAGATTGCGCATATTCGGCCTGACTTTCGGCGATATTGAGCACAACTGCCTGGAACGGCGCGAGCCAGGCAGGCATTGCACCAGCGTGGTGCTCGATCAAAATGCCGAGGAAACGCTCCATCGAACCGACGATCGCACGGTGCAACATCACCGGCCGGCGACGGCTGCTGTCGTCGGCGACATACTCGGCGCCGAGGCGTTCCGGCAGCACCATGTCGAGCTGCAGCGTACCGCACTGCCACGAACGACCGAGCGCATCCTTGATGTGGTACTCGATCTTCGGACCGTAGAACGCGCCTTCACCCGGCAGTTCTTCCCACGTCAGACCGCAGGCGGTCAGTGCGTCGCGCAGGCCCTGCTCGGCGCGATCCCACGTCTCGTCCGTGCCCGCACGCTGATCCGGGCGCAGCGACAGCTTGATGTCGATGTGATCGAAACCGAAGTCCTTGTACACGCTCATCGCCAGCGTATTGAACGCGATCGACTCCGAGATGAACTGGTCTTCCGTACAGAAGATGTGCGCATCGTCCTGCACGAAGCCGCGCACGCGCATCAGGCCGTGCAGCGCGCCCGATGCCTCGTTGCGGTGGCACGAACCGAATTCCGCGTAGCGCAGCGGCAGGTCGCGATACGAGCGCAAGCCGTGCTTGAACACCTGGACGTGACCCGGGCAGTTCATCGGCTTGATCGCGTAGTCGCGCTTCTCCGACTCCGTCGTGAACATGTTCTCGCGGTAGTTCTGCCAGTGGCCCGACGCTTCCCACAGCGAGCGGTCCATGATCATCGGCGTCTTGATCTCGAGGTAGCCGGCTTCGTTCACGCGGCGGCGCATGTACTGCTCGACCTGCTGCCACAGTGCCCAACCCTTCGGATGCCAGAACACCATGCCCGGCGACTCTTCCTGCATGTGGAACAGGTCGAGCTGCTTGCCGAGCTTGCGGTGGTCGCGCTTTTCCGCTTCCTCGAGCATGTGCAGGTACTGGTCCTGGTCTTCCTTCTTCGTCCAGGCCGTGCCGTAGATACGCTGCAGCTGCTCGTTCTTCGAATCGCCGCGCCAGTACGCGCCCGCGACCTTCATCAGCTTGAAGACCTTCAGCTTGCCCGTCGACGGCACGTGCGGGCCGCGGCACAGATCGGTAAAGCCGCCGTGCGAATACAGCTTGATTTCGTCGCTTTGCGGAATCGATTCGATGATCTCGGCCTTGTACTTCTCGCCGATGCTACGGAAGTAGCCCGCCGCTTCGTCGCGCGACACGACACGGCGCGTCACGGGCTCGTCCTTCTTCGCGAGTTCCTGCATGCGCTTTTCGATCTTCTCCAGATCTTCAGGCGTAAACGGACGATTGTACGAGAAGTCGTAATAGAAGCCGTTGTCGATCACCGGGCCGATCGTCACCTGCGCGTCCGGATACAGTTCCTTCACCGCGTATGCGAGCAAGTGCGCCGTCGAGTGGCGGATGATGTCGAGGCCGTCGGCATCCTTGTCGGTCACGATCGCGAGCGACGCGTCGCGGTCGATCACGGCCGACGTATCGACGAGCTCGCCATCGAGCTTGCCACCAAGCGCAGCCTTCGCAAGGCCGGGACCGATCGAGGCTGCAACCTCGGCAACTGTCACCGGATGCTCGTATTGTCGAACTGAGCCGTCAGGCAAGCGTATCGAAACCATAGCAATCTCCGTGATGCCGACAGTGGGCGGCAGACCAGGTACGCGACATGAAAATCGCGCGGGAAAATTTCGCGACAAAAAAAATGCGGCCCCGCTTTCGAGGGGCCGCATTCGATACTTCACTCAGACTGAAAGGGCGAAAGGGTTCCTCGACTAGCGTCGCTCCGAAAAGGTTTCGGTCAACGTTCGCGGTGTCATAACCGTATTCGCCTTGTTCGCGTTGAGTTATTTACTGCATCGAACACCCGGAGACCGGGCATTCTCAATTCGTTGGTAGGCTCGATTGGACTCGAACCAACGACCCCCACCATGTCAAGGTGGTGCTCTAACCAGCTGAGCTACGAGCCTAGAGAAGCTAAGATTATATGGAGCCGTTACCGACTTGGCAAGTGTTTTTATGCGGTCGCAGCAAAATAACGGGGCTCCAACCCCATATCATGCCTTCCGCCCCGCCCGCACGACGCCCTGCACCTCACCGAGCAGCGTGCACGCGCGCTGCACCTGCGCCGAGTTCGACACCTCGACCGTGAACTGCATGAATGCCGCGTTGCGGCGGCTCTGCGTCTTCACACCCACCACGTTCATCTTCTCGCGCGCGAACACTTCGGAGATATCGCGCAGCAACCCTTGCCGGTCGCTCGCCTCGATCATCAGGTCGACCGGATAGACGGACGCACCGCGCCCGCCGAGCACGTCGGCCGACCAGGTCGTCTGCAGCACGCGCTCCGGCGCGCGCTCGACCATCCGGCGGAACGTCGGGCAATCGGTGCGGTGGATCGACATCCCCTTGCCACGCGTGACAAAACCGCTGATCGGATCGGGCGGTGCCGGACGGCAGCAGCGCGCGAGCTGGGTCAGCAGCGCGTCGACGCCCACCACCAGCACGCCGGTCGACGCGCCGTGCGCCACGCTCGCGCCGCTGCTGCGCTTCTCGAAATCGGCGGGCGCTTCGGGCGCCGGCTCCGGCGGCGGCGCATCGGACAGCGCGTGCTCGACATTGCGCAGGCTGAACTCTTCCTTGCCGACGACCGAGAACAGCTCCTCGGGCGACTTGAAGCCGAGCTTCGCGGCGAGATTGTCCAGGTTGACCGATGTCTTGCCCTCGCGCTGCAGCGTCTTTTCGACGAGCGCGCGGCCATGCGAGATGTTTTCTTCCTGCTCGATCGAGTTGAACCACGCACGCACCTTCTGACGCGCGCGCGGGCTCTTCATGTAGCCGAGCTGGAGGTTCAGCCAGTCACGCGACGGCCCACCCTCCTTCACCGCGACGATCTCGACCGTCTGGCCATTTGCGAGCGGCGTGTTGAGCGGCACCATCGCGCCGTCGACGCGTGCGCCACGGCAGCGATGGCCAAGCTCGCTGTGCAGGTGGTACGCGAAATCGACCGGCGTCGCGCCCTGCGGCAACGCGATCACACGCGCCTGCGGCGTCAGCACGTAGATGTGGTCGTCGTCGAGCGACGTCTCGCGCAATTGCGCCCACGCCTTGTCGCCCGACTTTTCCGCGCCGTCCTCGACGTCATCCTTCCACGCGAGCAGCTGGCGCAGCCATGCGATCTTCTCGTCGTATTTGTCGCTCGCCGAGAACTGGCCGCCGTAGCCGCGCGCGCCCGCCTCCTTGTAGCGCCAGTGCGCGGCGACGCCGTACTCGGCGAAACGGTGCATCTCCTGCGTGCGGATCTGCACTTCGAACGCGCGGCCGTCATCGCCGATCACGACCGTGTGCAGCGACTTGTAGCCGTTCGGCTTCGGCCGCGAGATGTAGTCGTCGAATTCCTTCGGCACCGGCTGCCACAGGTGATGCACGATGCCGAGCACCGCGTAGCAATCCTTGATGTCCGGCACGATCACGCGAAACGCGCGCACGTCGTACAGCTCGGAGAAATCGAGCTCCTTGCCGCGCATCTTGCGCCAGATGCTGTAGATATGCTTTGGCCGGCCGCTCACATCGGCCTGGATGTTCGCGTCCGCCAGCTCCTGCTGCAACCGGTCGATCGCCTGCGTGACGTACGCTTCGCGCTCGATGCGCTTCTCGTCGAGCAGCTTCGCGATCCGCTTGTAGGTGACGGGATCCTCGAAGCGGAACGCGAGATCCTCGAGCTCCCACTTCAGTTGCCAGATACCGAGACGGTTCGCGAGCGGCGCATAGATCTCGAGCGTCTCGCGCGCGACGTCGGGCGGCGGGTCGATCTTCGCGGCCGCGTAGTAGCGCAGCGACTGCAGGCGCGACGCGAGCCGGATCAACACCACGCGGATGTCTTGCGCGAACGCGAGCAGCATCTTGCGCAGCGCCTCGATCTGCGTACGCCGCTCTTCCGCCGTGTCACGCCCCGCATCGGGCACCGCGTTCTGCGCGGCACGCAGGCTGACGGTACCGAGCCGCAACAGCTTGCGCACGTCGGACACGAGCCGCGCCACTTCGTCGCCGAAACGCTCGGTGAGTTCGCGCTCGGGGTCGCTCAGGTGCGGCGTCAGCACGAACAGCGCGGCCGCCTGCATCGCGGGCGGATCGACGTTCAGCGTGCGCATGATCGCCGCCGTGCCCGCCGAGTGATCGGCGAGCAGTTCGCCCGACGACAGGCGCGCGTCGCCGGCCCGTTCGCGCACGAACGCGAGCACGTCGTCGAACGACGGTGCCGCGACGGGGGAAGCGGAAACGGACTCGGTCATTGCTTGGCCTGGCGGAATACGATCATCGTCGGGTTGCGTCCGGTTCAGCTCCGCTGTGCGGCGACCACCACGATCTCGACGAGCAGCGCCGGATCCGCGAGCTTCGCCTCGACGGTGGCGCGCGGCGGCGTGTTGCCCTGCGCGACCCATGCATCCCACTCCGCATTCATGCCGTCGAAATTCGCCAGATCGGAAATGTAGATCTGCACCGACAGCAGATGCGCCTTGTCGCTGTTCGCTTCGGCGAGCAGGCGGTCGATGTGGCCGAGCACTTCGCGCGTCTGGCCCTTGATGTCCTGCGTGGTGTCTTCGGCGATCTGGCCGGCCAGATACACGGTACCGTTGTGGATCGCGGTTTCGGAGAGTCGGGCCCCGACGTGGTGACGAATGACTGCCATGGAATGTTCCGGTCGTGAGTGGATGGAGATTCGGGTGGCGGCACGGCCCGCGTGCCGTCGAACCGCATATTATGACGCGTTTATGCGCCGCCTTCGACGAAAAACCGCCGCGCGAGCGCAATCTGGCCTGCGTCGACGAACGCCGGCGCATGGCCCACCCCTGGAATCTCGGCGTGCGTGACGTGCCGGCCACGACGCACCATGTCGGCCACCGTCTCGCGCGACAGCAGGTCGGACGTCTCGCCGCGCACGACGAGCAGCGATGCATCCGTCGTCTCGATGGCGCGCCACAGCGCGGCCTCGCCGAGTGCGGCCAACTCGGGCGTGGTTGCCTTGAACGGTTCGGCGATACGCGGATCGTAGCGGACCGTCCAGCCACCTTCGGGCAGTTCGCGCAGCAGCGGCCCGTTGATCTCGCGCCACTCGTCGGCGGTCAGCGCACCGAACGGCAGCGACAGCGACGTCAGATAGTCGACACCCTCCTGCTCGGTCGCAAAGCGCGGCTGCACGCCGAGATATTCGCCGATGCGCGTCAGCGAATCGGGTTCGATGCGCGGGCCGACGTCGTTGACGATCATCCGGCGCAGCGGCGAACCGGGCAGCCCCGCGAACGCCAGGCCGATCAGGCCGCCCATCGACGTGCCGAACCAGTCGACCGATTCGACGTCGAGTCGCGCGATCAGCGTCACCATGTCGGCCACGTATTGCGGAATCGCGTAGAGCCTCGGATCGGCCAGCCAGTCCGATTGGCCGCGCCCGACGATGTCGGGGCAGACGACGCGATACGTATCGGACAGCGCCGTGGCGAGCCGGTCGAAATCGCGCCCGGAACGGGTCAGGCCGTGCACGCAAACCAGCACGCGCGGGTTCGCGGGATCGCCCCACTCGGTATAGGCGACGTGGTGAAGGCCGGCCGCGCTCGCACACTGCACGCGCCGTTGACGGGGAATCGGGGAGTTCACGGGGGAAGTGGGCATCGGAGGCGTCCTGCCGAACGGTGCGGCGCGATGGCATGTGGGCCCGGCCCGCCAGGGCAGCCGGGGGATGCGATCGATTGTAAACCCGTTCCGGATCACGAGTCGCCTGACCACCCTTGCGGGCTTGCGGCTCGTGCGAGCGCCAATGAAATGTCACGCGGCCGTGCGGAATCGGGCGCGGTGTTCCGTGTTCAGCAGGCCGCCGATCCAGCCTCCGTTGCGGCCGCGGCGACGGCGCCGTGAACGCACCATCGTGCACCGGCCCGTCATGGCCGGGAAAGCGCGGTTATTTCTGCATGACCGCGCCGATGCTCGCACCGACCACGCACAGCGTGCCGGCGACCTGCAGCGTGCTCATCGGCTGCGCCAGCACGACATAACCGATCCCCGCGGCGATCGCGGGCTCGGCGCTCATCAGTATGCCGAATGCCGATGCGCTCATCTTTCGCAACGCAATCAGTTCGAGCACGTAAGGAAACAGCGGGACGAGCACCGCCAGATACGCGGCATCGATCAGTTGGCCGGCCGGCAAGTGGCCGCCGCTTTGCGCCAGCCCGAACGGTGTCGTGACGAGCGCGGCCACGAACAGCGACGCGGACAGCCCTTGCAGCCCGTCGAACAGCGTGCCGACACGCTTCATCAACACGATATAGGCGGCCCAGCCAAGCGCAGAGCCGACCGGAAAGACCAGCGCGGCCGGCGCCGTCACCCACATGCCGTCCTGCCGCGCCAGCAGCAGCACGCCAGCCAGCGCAAGTGCCGGCCATGCCAGCATCGCCGGCTTGCGCACGCCGATCGTGGCGACCGCCAGCGGCCCGAGAAAGTTGATCGCCACCGCCAGGCCGAGCGGCACGCGACGCACGGCTTCGAAGAAGCACAGCGTCATCGCGGCCATCGCCGTGCCGAGCGCGATGGCGGCGATCCAGCGCTGCCGGGAATAGGTGTGGAGCGGCGGCCGGACGACCACGGCCAGCGCGAGCGCGGCGAAACAGAGCCGCAGCCAGGTCGTGCTGACGGTGCCGTACTCGATCGTCGCCGGCCTCGACAGCGCCGCGCCGAGCTGCACGCTGCACATCGACGCGACGGCCAGCAGCGGCGCCACCGCATTCGTGAAAGGTGACGCCGCGCGCTGCGCGACACCCGGTCGTACCGTACTCGATTCCTCGCTCATGCAACCGCTCCGGTTCAGTGACACGCCGATGCTAACCGCGGCCGCATGCTTGATATAAGCTGATAATTCTTATGTCCGCATCAGGAATATTGATGACCCGCGATCTCGACAGCACCCTGCTGCGCACGTTCGTCACCGTGGTCGAAACCGGCAGCGTCAGCACGGCGGCAACGGCGCTGCATCGCACGCAGGCCGCCGTCAGCATGGCGCTGCGACGGCTCGAGGATGAAGTCGGTCAGCGCCTGCTCGAACGCTCGCCGCGCGGCGTCACGCCGACGGCCGCGGGCAACGTGCTGCTGCCATATGCGCACCAGTTGCTCGGCGTCGGGCTCGCCGCCCGCGCCGCGCTCGCCGCAGGCGACATCTCGGGCACCGTACGGCTCGGTGTCCTCGAGGACATCGCCGTCGGCCGTCTGCCGCACGCGTTGCGACAGTTCGCGGCGTCATTTCCGAACGTCGCGCTCGAGATCGTCGTCGATACGAGCCCCGTCCTGTCGCAGCGACTCGCGAGCCACGCACTGGATTTCGTGATCGGCGACCCGGTGCTGATCCGGGCAGAGCCGCTCGCGACGTGGCAGCATCCGCTGCACTGGGCCGCCGCAGCCACCACCGACCGCCTCCCTCGCAACGAACCGGTACCGATCGTTGCGTTCGGCGGCACCTGCCCGTGGCAGGAAAAGCTGTTCTCGATGTTGCGCGACGCCGGCCGTGCGTGGCGCGTCATCTGCACCAGCACGAGCCTGTCCGCGATCCAGTCGGCGGTCGAGGCAGGCCTCGGCGTCACGGTACTGCTCGACTGGAACGTGCGTCGCGACACGATGCGCGCACTCGACCCGCAGGCAGCCGGGTTGCCCGCGCCACCCGCCGCGGATTTCGGGCTGTTCAGCCGCGCGGACCTCGGCGATCACACGTCGGCGGCAGTCACGCTGCAACGCTTCCTGTTTCATGCGCTGCAGCTGGGTTCGCCCGACGACGGCACGCCCACCGGCGAACAACGCGTGGAATCGTTGCAGACCGCCGTCTGACGCGGCCGCGCGCGCATGCCACAAACATAAACGCCCCGCGTGCCTGACGGCATGCGGGGCGAATCGACATGAAAAAAACTCAGGCGACCGCGCTGACGTCGAGCGGCGCACCCGTCTTTGCCTGGATCTCGTCGGCGCTCACGCCATCGGCGAGCTCGAGGACCTTCAGGCCGGACGGCGTCACTTCGATCACGCCGAGATCGGTGATGATCAGGTCGACCACACCGACACCCGTCAACGGCAGGTTGCATTCCTCGAGGATCTTGTGCTGATCGCCCTTCGCGACATGCTCCATCAGCACGACGACACGCTTCACGCCGGCGACGAGATCCATCGCGCCGCCCATCCCCTTGATCATCTTGCCGGGGATCATCCAGTTCGCGAGGTCGCCCTGCTTGCTGACCTGCATCGCGCCGAGGATCGCGAGGTTGATGTGGCCGCCGCGGATCATCGCGAACGAATCGGCCGACGAGAAGATCGACGAGCCCGGCAGCGTCGTGACGGTCTGCTTGCCGGCGTTGATGAGATCGGCGTCGACTTCGTCTTCGGTCGGCGACGGGCCGATGCCGAGCAGGCCGTTCTCCGACTGCAGCCACACCTCGACGCCTTCCGGCACGTGGTTCGCGACGAGCGTCGGCAGGCCGATGCCGAGGTTCACGTAGAAGCCGTCCTGCAGTTCCTTCGCCGCGCGCGCGGCCATCTGGTCACGATTCCAGGCCATGTCAGTCTCCTTTCGCGCGTACGACGCGTTGTTCGATGCGTTTTTCGGGCGTCGCGTTCAGCACGATACGCTGCACGAAAATCCCCGGCGTGTGGATGTGATCCGGATCGAGCTCGCCGTTCTCGACGATTTCCTCGACCTCCGCGACGGTGATCTTGCCGGCCATCGCGCACATCGGGTTGAAGTTGCGCGCGGTGCGGCGATAGATCAGGTTGCCCGACTTGTCGGCCTTCCAGGCCTTCACGAGCGCGACATCGGCCGTCAGCGACGGTTCGAGCACATAGTGACGATCGCCGAACTGGCGCGTTTCCTTGCCTTCCGCGATCACGGTGCCGTAGCCCGTGTTCGTGAAGAACGCCGGGATGCCCGCGCCGCCCGCGCGCAGCTTTTCGGCGAGCGTGCCTTGCGGCGTGAATTCGAGTTCGAGTTCGCCGGCCAGGTACTGGCGCTCGAACTCCTTGTTCTCGCCGACGTACGACGAGATCATCTTCTTGATCTGGCGCGTTTCCAGCAACAGGCCGAGGCCGAAACCGTCGACGCCCGCGTTGTTGCTGATGCAGGTGATGCCCTTGACGGCCGAATCGCGCAACGCGGCGATCAGCGCCTCCGGAATCCCGCACAGGCCGAAGCCGCCCACCGCGAAGGTCTGTCCGTCACGGACGATCCCTTCCAGCGCGGCTGCCGCGCTTGGATAGACTTTGTTCATCAGTTGTCCCTTCCTCTATGGAAACCAGCGAAACCGGTTCACGCGCCACGTGGCCCGCAAGCCCGCCGCATCATTCTATGCATGCACGGCGATGCCTGCGTCGAGGCGCGCTGTTTTTATACCGCGGCAAACCGCCACGAGATGCCTGAAAGGGTACGATGCGGCGCGGATGCGGCACAATACGCAAAAATACATAAGCGTTTGCCTCCGCTTGCCTGCGCCATGCCCGCTCTCGATTACCAGACCGCCTTCCACCTCGCGCCGCTCGGCCTCGTCCTGTCGCGCGACCGCGTGATCGAGGATTGCAACGACGCGCTGGCGTCGATCTTCCGCTGCGTGCGGGCCGACCTGATCGGGAAATCGTACGAGGTGCTCTACCCGTCGACGGACGAATTCCAGCGAATCGGCGAACGTATCGCGCGCGTAATGGCCGCGAACGGCATCTACTCGGATGACAGAATCATGAAACGCGCGGACGGCGAGCTGTTCTGGTGCCACGTCACCGGCCGCGCGCTCGACCGCACCGCACCGCTCGCGGCAGGCGTCTGGACCTTCGAGGATTTGAGCGCGACGCGCCGGGTCGCCGTCGAACTGACCCCGCGCGAGCGCGAGATCGCCGCCCAGCTCGCGACCGGCAAGACCAGCAAGCAGATCGGGCGCGTGCTCGACATCAGCTCGCGCACGGTCGACATCTACCGCGCGCGGCTGATGCGCAAGTACGGCACCAACAATACGCCGGAGCTGCTGCAGCGCCTGCTCGGGCAGTGAATGGCGGCTCCCGGATGACAATCGGCCGCGCATGGCGGCCGATTCGTGAAACAGCAGGCACGGCGTGCCGCCGGCGCCCGGGCGCCGGCCTCGCCGTACCAACGCTCAGCCGACCTTCGTCGCGAGCGCGCGCTCGATCGTGTCGCGCAGCAACTGGGGCAGCGGTACCGACTTGCCGAGCGCGTAGTCGACCCACACGCAGCGCGCCTTGCCGCGCGCATAGACGTGCTGCGGATCATCCGCGCGCGTAAGCTCGAAACCGGTATCGAAGCTGCTCCGGCCGGGTTTCGCGGCCGACATCTTCGCGATCACGTCGCCCGGATAGTGCAGTTGCTTGAGGAATTCCATCGACGCCGTGACGATGACGGGCCCCTGCCCCTCGCCATTGCCGCCGGCGATGCCGAGCTCCTCGAACCACGAGATCCGCGCCTGCTCCATGTAGCGGAAATAGACCGTGTTGTTCACATGGCCGAACGCGTCCATGTCGCCCCAGCGGATCGGCATCGACATCTCAAATACGGGGGAGTAATCGTTTGTTGCGCTCATTGCAGTCTTCTGTGTTGCTGAATGTCATCCGCTCAGGCGAGGCCGAAGCCGTCGTCGGCGGAGATAATCGAGCCATTGATGAACTGCGACTCGTCGGCCGCGAGCAGCAACAACAGCCCGTCGAGATCCTGCGGCTTGCCGACGCGCCGGCGCGGCAGCATCGACTGCAGCTTCTGGCCCTGCTCGGTTTCCCACAGGTAATGATTGATTTCGGTATCGATATAACCCGGACAGATCGCGTTGACGTTGATCCCGTGGCGCCCCCACTCGAGTGCCATTGCGCGCGTCATCTGCACGACCGCGGCCTTGCTCATCGCGTACAGCCCGATCTGCGGGAACACGCGCAGGCCGGCCACCGACGCGATGTTGATGATCCGGCACGGCGGCTTGCCGTTGCCGCTGCCGTTCGCGCGCATGATCATCCGCTTCGCGACTTCCTGCGCGACGAAAAACGCGCCGCGCGTGTTGGTATCGAACACGAACTCGAAATCGGCCGGCGTCACATCGACGAGCTTCTGCATCGTCGAGACGCCCGAATTGTTCACCAGGATGTCGATCGTGCCGGCCTCCGTTTCCGCATGCGCGACCGCCGCCTTGATGCTCTGGACGTCGGTGACGTCGAGCGACACGACGTGCGCAGCGCCGCCCGCCGCCTCGATCTCGGCACGCAACTCCTTCAGGCGCTCGACGCGACGACTCGCGAGCACGACCTTTGCACCGGCCTGCGACAGCACCTGCGCAAAACGCTGCCCCAGGCCGCTCGACGCCCCCGTGACCAGCGCAACCTTGCCTTCCAGATTGATCGAACGACCCATTTGCACATCCCCTTTCGATGTCGTTTCGCCGCTACGGGCAGCATGGCCCGAGCGGCATTACCCTAGCACAAAAATAGAACGATCGTGCTAATCTAGCCGCATGCTGTTGCGGCAAGCGTTTCGTTTCGCAGACAATACGCTCCCGAATAAAAGCATTCTAACGGTTAGAGGAACGCCAATGACCCCCGCAAGCCTCATCGAGCAATATGGCCCGCGCGAATCGATGGAAT